>NZ_KV789133.1:110441-144131 GCF_001807465.1 Actinomyces sp. HMSC08A09
GGTCGGGGGTTCGAATCCCCCTAGCTCCACGATCCCCTCGGAGTGAACTCCGGGTGGGACACCCGTCACGGGGCTATGGCGCAGTTGGTAGCGCGCTTCCATGGCATGGAAGAGGTCGGGGGTTCGAATCCCCCTAGCTCCACCACACCAGCAATACGGAGGCCCCGCCATGAGGTGAGGGCTATTTTGTTTCTCCGTCCGCCATTGCCGCGTGCGGCACAATGTGGGGATGGCTACTGCTGTGCTTATCAAGGCTCTAGGCGCCTTCTTCGCAATCATGAACCCCTTTGTCAACCTGCCCCTGTTCCTGAGCCTCACCCAGGAACAGGATGCTGCGACCCAGCGGCGTACGGCAATTCGTACCACGATCTCCTCCACCGTCATGTGCGCCGTCGTCCTGCTCCTGGGGGCGACGATCCTGAGATTCTTCGGCATCGGTGTCGACGATTTCCGGATTGCAGGCGGAATCGTCCTGCTCATCATCTCCTTGTCCATGCTCAATGGCGGCGGCTCCAGTGCTCACGAGGGCAGTACGCAGGAGAAGGCGCAGCACAACGTCGTTGCCGGTGGTGGGAACGACGTCGCCTTCTACCCCATGACCTTCCCCATCCTCGTGGGTCCGGGAACGATCGCAACCATCATCGTCATCCAGTCCCAGGCCCGGGGGCTGGGCGGGCATGCGGCGGTCGCAGCTGCCCTGGCGGCCGTCCTTGCGGCGCTTGGGATCGTTCTCTACTTCTCAGCCAGCATCGGTGCTCGCCTGTCCATGACGATGCGCACCATCATGACCCGCCTCATGGGCATGATCCTGGCCTCGATCGCGGTGCAGATGATCGTCGTCGGGATCCAGCACCTCTTCCCCGGGCTGGCTCGCTGAGACACGCTCCACGTGCGGGTTTCAGCAAGGAACTGGCCCCTCGGGCACTCTGAGGGTAGCCTCACCTTCAGATGTTGCCCGGAGCACCCGCCCCCACGTGCGGCAACACGGTAGGAAGGTAAGCGTGTGACGTCCGTTCAGGTTCCCGACATCATGCAGCGTGCCCGGCGCACGGCCCGGCGTCTTCTGGCCGGCAGTGGGAGCGCCGCGGTAACGGCCTACCGCATCGACCCCTCCGCGCCGGCCGCCTTCGTCGCTCATGCCTTGCGGGCCGATGGTCGGATCCTCGTTGCCGCATGTCCTCCCCAGGGCACCCCGTTGGCCATCGCGCCCGACGACGTCGCCGTCGACATCCGACTCGATATCACTCTCGACGCCGCCGAGCCCGGTGTGCGCATCACGGCTGCCACCGCTCACCTGCTGGGGAGCCTGACCTGGGTCGAGGGCAAGGACCGCGCCCTGCTGCTGGCCTCCTCTCGGGCTTCTGCCTGCCACTGCGCCATCGTCGGGGAGGATCCGCTCGAGCGGGTCCGGGAGATCGCCGCCGGTCCCGGCGGCCGGCTGGGCGTCATCACCTGTGAACGGGTCATGCTTCACTGCGTCTCCGGGGTCTCCAGCCACGACATCGAGGAGATCCTCGACATCGACTCGGCCGATGCCGCTGCGGCGCCCTCAGCCTCCTGGAGCCCCCAGGAGATCATGGACGCTCACGAGGCGGTCAGTGCCGTCGGTCAGCTCGGTCTGCGGGCTGTGTGCGAGGCCGTGCGTGAGGGACAGATGCCCGGATGGATCTGCTCCTCCCGCCCCGCCGTCGGGGTGTGCCCGACGCTGTGGGACAGGACCCTGTGCGTCGACGTCGATGCTCACGGGGTGACCCTCATGTCCATCACCGGCGAGGAGGTCACCACACTCGTGGTCTCCTTCGGGCAGGCACTGGCCGACGCCGGCGAGGTGGGGCCGGCCCTGGAGAAGCTGGCCTCTCACGCTCTGCCGCAGCGCCTGACCCGGCCCTGAGGCTGTCAGCTCAGCCGCGGCTACGACCAGCTGGCCGCGAATACCGAAACGGGGGATACCACCATGTGTGGCATCCCCCGTTGGCCCCCAGCCGCTCGAGCTGGAGAGCCTTCCGGTCAGCGGACCTCGTAGGTCGTGCAGGCGGCGGTGTCGCCCCCGACGGTCACGGCCTCAGCCGTGCACATGAGGTCCTTGTTGTGGACGCACTCGAGACGCTGGCAGGCACCCACGTGGCCCTCTGCCACCGGCAGGCCGCCGCGGGCGTCGAGGCTGATGAAGGTGTCGCAGGCCGGTGCGCCGTTGTCGCCACCGACGGTGATGGCGAAGGCGGTGCAGCCGCCGTTGTTGAAGGCGCAGGAGGTGGTGGTGCAGGAGGAGATCTTGGTGACGGACATGATGCTTTTCCTTTCGAGC
The DNA here is from genome assembly GCF_001807465.1 of Actinomyces sp. HMSC08A09. Taxonomy (NCBI): domain Bacteria; kingdom Bacillati; phylum Actinomycetota; class Actinomycetes; order Actinomycetales; family Actinomycetaceae; genus Actinomyces; species Actinomyces sp. HMSC08A09. The sequence goes on from NZ_KV789133.1 coordinate 112,747, forward strand.
GGATGTGCGCTGCGGACATGAATAACGTAAATCCGCATCCGCTCCCCGGCAACGAAGGACAGCCTGCCCTGCCTCCCTGCATGTCAAAGAACATTGAAATGACGCCGTTTTAGCGGCGAAGGAAAAGGCGTTCAGCTCTGTTTGCGGCCCTCGGGGAAAGTCGGGGTTGTGTGCCGTCGACTTTCGTTATTCCTCGCAGGTAAGGCAGTCCTGCGCGAGTGCGGTCCAAGATTCCGCTGTGTGAAGGGCACTGACGTCAAGGGCGGGGCGAGCTGTGCCCGCCCCGCCTCAGGGGAGTCGCTGTTGCCCGGGTCTCCCGGACAGGCCGGCAAGCCCGAAGGCCGTGTGCCGATCAGCTGTGCGCGGCGGCCACGGCCAGGCGCAGGGAGTCTGTGAAACGTGTCTCGCGCTCGGTGGCGCTCATGTCGCTGGAGTGGTCCAGCAGGTGGTCGGAGACGGTCAGGATCGCCAGCGCCTGCTTGTCGTACTCGGCGGCGACCCCGTAGAGGGCGGCGGCCTCCATCTCCACTCCCAGGACCCCGTAGCTCGCCAACGCCTCGGTCTGTCCCTGGGGGGTGAAGTAGAAGTGGTCCCGCGACATGACGGTGCCCAGGTGGACTGCTCCTCCAGGCTGAGCCTCCTCGAGCTGCGAGGCCTGGTACGCGGCCGAGGCCAGCTGGAAGTCCGCCACGGCGCTGAAGTTGACGCCCGGGATGCGCAGTTGGTTCATGGAAGAGTCCGTGTGGGCGCCGGTGGCCACGATGACGTCCCCGACCTTGACCTTCGGGGACAGGGCGCCGGCAGTGCCCACCCGAATGATCCGCTCCACCCCGAACTGGCTGAACAGCTCGGTGGCATAGATCGTGAAGGAGGGCTGCCCCATCCCTGAGCCCATGACGCTCAGCGGCCTGCCGTTCACGGTCCCGGTGAAGCCCAGCATCCCGCGCACGTCAGTGACCAGGCGGGCATCGTCCATGAGGAGCGCAGCAATGCGCTGGGCCCGTTTGGGGTCGCCGGGCATAAGGACTGCGGGGGCGAAGTCTCCGGGCTCTGCAGCGATGTGAGGGGTGGCCATGGGGGTCCTCTCGGGGTGGTGGATCAGGTGTGAACAGTGGTGCTCAGTGTGGCATGGATCGCGTGAGAAAAGACAGGCGACCACCCTGACGACTGTCCATATCGTGGACGTCAGACGACACATCGTGGTCGCTCGACTAGCGTCCAACGACAAAAGGGCCTGCGACCAGTCCGCAGGAAAAGGTGGCCCCTGGGCCGCCTCCATTCGTCATATCACGGAAGGTACTCATGTCCTCCAAGACAGGGGAGAGCGAGTCTCTTCAGGCTCCTCCGCGCGAGCAGTGGAGCGGGCAGCTCGGCTTCCTCATCGCCGCCATCGGCTCGGCGATCGGCCTGGGCAACATCTGGCGCTTCCCAGGCGTGGCCTACACCAACGGCGGCGGCGCCTTCATCGTCCCCTACGTCATCGCGCTGCTGGCGGCCGGGCTGCCGATCCTCTTCCTCGACTACGCCCTGGGGCACCGCTTCCGCGGCTCGCCACCGGCGGTCTTCCGGCGTCTGTCCACCGGGCTCGAGTGGCTGGGGTGGCTCCAGGTCTTCATCTGCTTCGTCATCATGACTTACTACGCGGTGGTCGTGGCCTGGTCCCTGCGCTACATGTTCTTCTCCGTCAACATCGCCTGGGGCGACGACGCGGCGGGCTTCTTCCAGCACTACATCGGGATGGACCGGCTCGGCTCCGAGGTCGCCTACTCACCGTCAGTCGTCATGGGTGTGGCCCTGCCGCTGCTGTTCGTGTGGGGCTTCGGCCTGGTAGTGACCGCCCTGGGCGTGAGTGGAGGCGTTGAGAAGGCCAACAAGATCTTCCTGCCGCTGCTGGTCATCATGTTCGCCGGCCTCGTGGTGCGCGCCCTCCTGCTCCCGGGAGCAGGGGAGGGGCTCAATGCCCTGTTCACGCCCAAGTGGTCCGCCCTGCTGGACTACCAGGTGTGGATGGCGGCCTTCGGGCAGATCTTCTTCTCCCTGTCCGTGGGCTTCGGCATCATGCTCACCTACGCCTCCTACCTCCAGCGACGCCGCTCCAACCTGGTGGGAACCGGCCTCGTGGCGGGCTTCGCCAACTCCTCCTTCGAGCTGTTCGCAGGGATCGGCGTCTTCGCGACCCTCGGCTTCATGGCGCACACGCAGCACGTCGGGATCAGCGAGATGAAGATCACTGGGCCCTCCCTGTCCTTCATCACCTTCCCCACCGTCATCTCCCAGATGCCCGGAGGTGCGCTCTTCGGGGTGCTCTTCTTCGCCTCCTTCTCCATGGCGGGGCTGACCTCCTTCATCTCCATCATCCAGGTGGTCGCCGCCGGCGTGGGGGAGAAACTCGACCTGACGCCGAAGAAGGCCTCCCTCGTCGTCGGCGTCCCGGCCGCCGTCCTGTCCTTCATCCTGTTCGCCACCAGCTCGGGCCTGCCGGACCTCGACGTCGTGGACGCCTTCATCAACAACATCGGCGTGGTCGCCTCGGCCATCATCATGTGCGTGGTGGTCGCCTGGCTGCTGCGGCGCACCAAGCTGCTTCAGGACCACCTCAACGCCGTCTCCGAGTCCCGGATGATCGGCCTGTGGTGGAGGGTCCTCGTCGGTGCCGTCGTCCCCGTCCTGCTGGGGTACATGTTCATCCAGACCCTGTGGACGTACCTGTCCGAAGGATATGAGTCGGAGTCCTACTCCAGCGGCTTCGTCATGGTCTTCGGATGGGGGATGCTGCTGGTGGTCGCCCTGGGCACCGCCGTCATGAGCCTCATCCCCTGGAGGACCCCGGTGGACGAGTTCGAGGCCCTCACGCTGGAGGCCGCTTCCCAGGAGGAGGACTGAGATGACCGGAATCGCCGTGCTCATCATGCTGCTCGCCATCGTCATCATCTGGGGCGGTCTGGCGGTCTCCATTACCGCGCTCATCTCGCGCGGACGCCGCGAGGACCGCGACGCCCGGGCCGAGGCCTCGGCGCGGGCCCGCGAGCACATGCTTCACCCCGAGGAGACCGACTGACCGGTGCGGTCCGCTGAGAAACGCGGACGTGACCGCCTGAGAAGAGAGACTGACTCCACCACCCGTCTGGGGCCCGGTTCGGCCGGTTTCCAGGCGGGGGGGACACAATACGCCTATGACTCAGACTGATGTGAGCCCCCGGGCGCTGCCCCGCCTGGTGGCCTTCGACCTCGACGACACGCTGGCGCCCTCCAAGTCGGCCATGCCACCGGCCATGGCCACAGCGCTCAGGCGGCTGCTCGACGTCGTCCCCGTCTGCATCATCTCCGGTGGGCAGGTGGGGCAGTTCCGCGACCAGGTCCTGGCCCACCTCGATGCCGACGCCGATGAGCTCTCCCGGCTTCACCTCATGCCCACCTGCGGAACGCGCTACTACACCTACGACCCCTCCCGTGCCCAGAGCGATGAGGACGCCTGGACGCTGGTCTACGCCAACGACCTCACCCCTGAGCAGATCCGCACCGGTTTTGAGATCGTCGAGGCCCAGGCCCGACGCCTCGGTCTGTGGGAGGAGCAGACCTGGGGGGCGATCCTGGAGGACCGCGGCAGCCAGATCACCTTCTCCGCGCTGGGGCAGGAGGCCCCCCTGGACGCCAAACGCGCGTGGGATCCCACGGGTGAGAAGAAGGCCGCCCTGCGTGACGCCGTCGCCCCGCTCCTTCCGGACCTGGAGGTTCGCTCAGGCGGTTCCACAAGTGTCGACATCACCCTCAAGGGGGTGGACAAGGCCTACGGCATGAAGCGCTTGGCGGAGATGACCGGCATCGCGTTGGAGGAGATGATCTTCGTCGGCGACCGCCTGGACCCGGAGGGCAATGACTACCCCGTCAAGGCCTTGGGCGTTCCCTGCCAGGCCGTGAGCGGCTGGCAGGACACCGTTGCCTACGTCACCTCCCTGGCGAGTCTGATCGCCTCTGACGTGCACGGCGGTGAGGACCCGGCCGCCCAGGTCTCGCTGGGTGCTCGGCTCTGAGGCGAGCGGTGGTACAGACATCTTCAGGCCCTGACACCGGAGCCGACGCCGATACCGGCACCGCCGAGCGAGCAGGAGACCTGTGGGACGGTCTGCTGACGGCCGTGCGACGCTGCTGCGCCCTGGTCGCCACGGTGCTGCTGTCGCCGCGCCTGTGGTGGCGTCGTCGTCGCCCCGGCACCCGCACGGTGATCGGAACAGCGGCCATGATCCTGGCCTCCAGCCTCGCCTCCCTCCTGCTGGGTCTGTCCACGGCGACGGCCTCGTCACCGGTCGGCCCGCATGAGGCGACCTGGTCGACGACCCTGGACTCCACCGTCACGCTGGACCTCGGGCCGCTGGGAACGGCCTCGCTGGAGTCCCCGGCAGGGATGCTCGGCGTCAAGGTGGTTCTGGGGGAGATCCCGGGCGATCCGACACCCAATACGGCCAATGCCGCCAGCGTGGGCCAGTCACTGTCCTCCGACGCGACCTCCTACCTCTCACTGGTCTCCCACCCCGACCTGACGATCCGGCAGGGCCTCTACGCACTGGCCGGCGACGCCCTGCGCCGGGCCGGGGTCGTTGAGGCGATCTTCCTGTGCTGTGTGGCCGCCTGGCGCCTGGCGCCGACCAAGCCCTGGCGCGAGACCGTCCGAGCCGGCGCCTCGCACCGCTGGGCCACCACCGTGGCGGCCTGTGCGACCGTGGCCACCGCGGCCTCCCTCCTGGTGCCGGCCATGCGCACGGCCACCTCGCCGGGCTCCACCCTGTCCGTCCTGGAGGGGACGCCGCTGGCCCAGGCGCGTTTCTCGGGACGCATCGCCGACGTCGTCACCGCCTACGGATCCAAGGCGCGCACCTTCGTGGAGACGAACAAGGGCTTCTACGCCAAGGCGGACACCAACCTGCGGGCCGCATGGAAGGCCGCCGAGCAGACTGAGGGCCTGGTGGACGTCACCGCCGTCGACGGCAAGGTGGACACCGAGAGCCTTCAGAGCCGGGTCAGGGCCTCCTCCGCGAAGACCCTGGTGGATGCCGGCCCCGACCCGGAGCCCGGCACCGCCCCGCAGCCCTCTGAGAGCCCACGGGCCACCGCGACGCCCTCGATCTCGGTGACCGGGGCCCGATCAGTGCCAGAGCGGGGACGCAAGACCGCCGTGCTCACCACGGACCTGCACTGCAACCTCGACGTCATCGCCTTCTCCGGGGTCCTCGACCAGCTCTCGGGCGCCGACATCCACATGGACGACGGCGACCTGACCATGACCGGCTCGGACCCGGAGCGGGTGTGCGTCGACGCGCTGACCCAGGCGGTCCCGAGCTCGACGAAGAAGGTCGCCACGATCGGCAACCACGACTCCGACGCCACGGCCGCCCGCCTGCGTTCCCAGGGGTGGACCGTCACCAACGGCTCAGTCCAGACGGTCGCCGGGATCACCTTCCTGGGGCACGACGACGCCGAGCGCACAACAGCTGCGGGCACTAAACCCCGCAACGGGGAGACCACCGAGAAGATCGCCTCCCGCCTGGCCACGACCAGCTGCGGGAGCACGCAGGTCGACGTCGTCCTCATTCATCAGCCCGCCACTTTCGACACGCTCGCCAAGGAGGGCTGCGCGCCGCTGCTCCTGGCCGGGCACGTCCACGCCGAGCGGGGGATGACCACGACGATCAGCCCCCGAACCGGTCTGCCCGTCACCGGGATCATCTCGGGCGCGGGTAAGGGCGGCACGTCCCTGGGATCGGTCACTGAGGACGCCTTCCTCCACGTCATGTCCTTCGACTCCGCCGGCGCGCTGGTGGCCTGGCGCGCCGTCATCCTCCACTCCGACGCCTCGGTGACGGTGGGGGCCTGGCGGTCCGTGCCGGGTCTCGCCGCGGGACAGACGACGGCCACGATGGCTTCGACCCCGAGCCCGACGGCGTCGGCCACCCCGGTGCCGACACCGACCGGAGCCCCGCAGAGCACGAGGCCCGAGGATGGCTCTGCGCCACAGGAGGGGGCAGAGCCCGAGGGGGAGAGCGAATCCTCGGACGGGTAGGACAGAGGAGACCGTATGTGGCATACGCTCTCGTCCTGATAACCCTACGAGGCCCAGAAGAACTACTGACGCACCACCGGTGAGGAGACTGACGATGTCGCGCATGCCCACAGATGCCGAGATCGATGAGATGAGCGAGGAAGAGCTCGAGGCCTACCTGGGCTCCGGCCCCGCTCAAGAGCTCGACCGGCGCGCTCGTCGTGATACCGGCGAGGACTCGTCCGCGCGCCCGGCCTGGCTGCGGCGCTCCGGGGCCGAGCGGGGATTCGGCTGGCTGCTCACCGTGTGCGCACTCATCGGGATCCTCGCCTGCTGGGAGCTCATCACCGCCCAGCTCAACCTGCTGCGCAACCCGTATGCGGAGCTCGTCTGCGACGTCAGCCCCCTGGTGTCCTGCGGCGACTCCCTCAACGTGTGGCAGGGAAACCTGCTGGGGGTGCCCAACTCCTTCGTCGGGGCCATCGCCTTCGGGGCCCTGGGCGCGATCGGCATAGTCCTGCTCAGCGGTGCGCGCCTGCCGCGCTGGATGTGGTGGGGGCTCAGCGCCGGCAGCCTCGGCGGGATCGCCTTCGTCATCTGGTTCCTGTCCGTCTCCATCATGACCTTCGGCAAGCTCTGCCCCTTCTGCATGGTCATCTGGTCCGTCACCATCCCGGTGGCTGCTCACTCCTGGGCCTGGGCCGCGGCCGGCGGGCACCTGGGGCTGCGTGACAACCTGGCGCTGGACGTGCTCAAGGCCCGCTGGTGGATCACGGCGGCGATGTACCTGGCGGTGGTTCTCACCATCGTCATCGCTTTCGGCGGTCAGCTGGCGAGGCTGTTCGGGTGACTGCGCCCAAGGAGCGGAGGGCTCCAAGCGGGTCTGGTGGGAAGTCCTCAGTGGCGGGGGACTCGACCGTCACGCAGGACTATCTCAAGGTCGTGTGGGCCACCTGCGAGTGGGGCGGCGCGGGCGCCTCCGTCACCGGCCTGGCCAAACGCATGGAGGTGGCCCCCTCGACCGCCTCGGAGAACGTGGCTCGCCTCGTGGAGGAGGGGCTGCTCGTCCACGAGCCCTACAAGGCCGTCACCCTCTCCGAGGAGGGGCGACGTCGGGCCATGGGCATGATCCGCCGTCACCGCATCCTGGAGACCTACCTGGTCACTCGGCTCGGCTTCGGCTGGGATGAGGTGCATGCTGAGGCCGAGGAGCTCGAGCACGCCGTCTCTGAGCGGCTGCTGGAGAGGCTCGACGCGGTCCTGGGGCACCCCACCCGTGATCCGCATGGGGACCCGATCCCCACGGCCGACGGCCGCCTCATCGTGCCCGACCTGGTGGGCCTGGAGACGTTGCCGGTGGGCTCTGACGGCGTCGTCGGACGGATTCAGGACGACGCTGAGACGCTGCGCCGCCTGGAGCGGGCCGGCATCGGGCTGGACAGCCGGGTGCGGATCCGCGATCGGGGCACCGTGGCGCCGGCCGTGGAGGGCGGTGGCCGCAGGCGGGCGACCGTCATCACCCTGCTGGATAACGACGCCTCACGCGGCGCAGCGCCCGCGGGCGCCTCGGAGGCCGTCATCCCCGACGGCTCCCTGTGGCTGCTGGCCTGACCAGGGGGCTGGGTCTTGGGCGGATCCGGGCGCGGCTGGGGGACAATGGGGCCATGAGCACGATTTTCACCAAGATCATCTCCGGCGAGATCCCCGGCCGTTTCGTGTGGGCGGACGAGGTCTGCGTCGCCTTCGCCACCATTGAGCCGCACACCGACGGGCACGTCCTCGTGGTCCCGCGGCTCGAGGTCGACTCCTACGTGGACGCGCCCGATGACGTGGTGGCCCACCTGGCCGTGGTCGCCAAGCGCATTGGAGCTGCGCAGGTGCGCGTCTTCGAGGCGCCCCGCGCCGGGCTCGTCGTGGCCGGCTACGGCGTCGACCACCTGCACCTGCACGTGCTGCCGATCCGCTGCGAGGAGGACCTGTCCTTCTCCTCGGCCCGTCACCCCGAGGCCCCCGAGCTCGACGCCGCCATGGAGCGCCTGCGGGCCGGCCTTGTCGAGGACGGCTGGGGCGAGTTCGTGCCCGCGCAGATGGACAGCGCGGCGCTCGCGTAGCCCCCGAGGCTACTCGCTTCGTCCTCGTCAGAAGGGTGGGGCTTGGTCGATGAGGGGCGCTAGTCCCAGGGTGTGGGCGGCCCTCGGAAGAGGGGTGGTCTCGTAGTCTCCCGCCTTTTCGCCGGGTAGGGGGCCTCGGGTCACGAGGCGGGCATTGCCGCTGCTGGGCTGGGTGAGGTCGAGGGCGGTGTTGAGTCGGTCGATGAGCTCGGGGCCGATCTGCCGGCTCAGGTTGGCCGGGACGACGGTGCTGGGAACAAGGTGCTGGTGGGGGCCGACCTTGTGGGGCAGGCGGTCGATGGTGCCGTCCGGGTGGCGCCGATAGACGGTCTTGTCCGGGGTGTGCCAGGACAGAACCCCGCTGTCACGGTCTCTGGTGAGTGCCCATCCGGGAGTGTGCTTGAGTCGGTGATGGGCCTGACAGAGCACCACGAGGTTGTCCAGGCTGGTGGTCCCGCCTTGGCTCCAGGCGGTGAGGTGGTCGATATCGCAGCGGGAGGCCGGAGTCTGGCAGGTGGGGAAGACACATGTTTTGTCGCGGGCTCTTACGAGGTCCGCAAGTCCCACCGGAGGCCGGTACCTGGTGCGGCCGACGTCCAGGACGGTGCCGCTGGCGGGGTCGGTCACCAGGCGCCTCCAGATCCCGCCGACCGCCAGGGCCCAGGCAGTCATAGCCGGTACCGCTGCGCTGCGCGCCCCGATCCTCACCTCAGCGACCTCTACTGGTGTGGCGGAAAACGGGGAGACGAGCTGGGCGGTGGGCTGGATGGTGGGAGCAACCGGGGCGAGTTCAGGCAGACTCCTCCCTCTAGGCCCGGGCAGACCTCTCCCACCGGGGGTGGGCAGATTTCTCCCGCCGCTCGGGGAGTCTGCGCTGTTGAGAGGCTCGGGCGCGGTGGTGGAGCATTCGCCAGGGCCGGCACCACCTGGCTCAAGACAGCCGGGGTCGTCGGGGCTCTCGCTGTCCCCAGGACCACAGCCCCCAGAAATGCCGTCCCGGAGCCGGTTGTCTTCGGATGAGGTGCCGGGTCCGCCGCCTCCGGGATCGACGCCGCCGGTAGGGCCCTCTTCCGGCAGAGCCAGACCAACCAGGCTGCTCAGAGGAACGGTGACGTTGACGTCGATGCGGATGCCTTCTGGCAGAGGAAGGTGACCGGTGGCTGAAGGGGTCCACCACGGGCTGTTCGATCCCACCAGGCCGCTCAAAGCGCCCAGGAGCCCTTCCAGAGGTACCCCGTCAGGCAGCAGTCTCCGCGGGTCTGCACCCGCCGTGGCATCGGTATCCGAGTCGTCGTGGGAAGCACGTGAGCTTGTTGATATCACGGGCGAAGAGGCCTGTGCTGGCGAGCTGTCCCCGCCGGCTTGCCCCTCAGTCCGATCGCCGGAAACACCCTGGGTCGGCTGGCTGAAGGCCGCGATCTGGCTGGTGCGCAGTGTTGAGAGGGTCATCGCGGTGATGGCATCGGCTCGCAGCTGACCCAGGGTGCGTTTCTCGCCGCAGGCCCGCGCCGAAGCGGCGATCGCGTCCAGGGTGGCGTCCAGTAGCAGGGCGTCCATGGTTGGCAGCAGAAGCCGGACTTGGCAGAGGCCCTCTCCCGCAGGCCGGGGGCGCGATACACACCGCCGCTCGGTATTGTTCTGGCTCCGCTCAGCGTGGCCGTCAGGGTCGATCTCCATCAGGGCACGATCCAGATCCCTCCCCACCTGCGACACGCTCCGCCTAGGCGCCTGAGGCAGAACCTTGTCCTGGACCGCAAGCGCCACCGGAGTGGGTACGTCTTCCAGACGGCGGGTCACCAGGAACGCCTTCGCCGAGTCCAGGACCCCGCAGCGTTCCATGGCCTCGACCGGGGCGAAGCCCATGCTCATGAGGGCCTGGCCGTGATCCACCATCTGACCGGCCCGAGTCCGAGAGATGCCCAGGCGGGTGGAGAGCAGACAGGTGGCATTGAACCGCCGCTCCTCATAACCCACCACCGGAGAGACTTCACCATGCGGGCCCCACTGGCCCGGGTGACTCGACAACTCAGAGCACCCGGTCAGGCAGGCCGCCGCCAGAGCCTCGCCCCAGGTGGCCCAGGCCGCCAGACGGCGGCAGGCCGCGGCCAGTTCCCCCAAACCCGAGGCCCCCAGGCCGATCAGTCCCGAAGTGCCGACCTCCTCCACGCCCATCGTCCGGCGCTGTTCGGAGGTGGCCACCAGCGCCACGTCAGTACCCGACTCATTGGTGAAGAGAGGCGGCACTGCATCCCCGTCATCGGTGGAGCACTCGTCGTCGGCGTCCTGGGCAGCCACCAGCAGGCGGGCCAGCAGCCCCTCCACCACACCGGCCAGCGCCCGGCCCGCACCCAGGGACGCCAACAGGCCTGCCGTATCCTCCGCCGAGACCTGCGGTACCGACGTGGGAGCCCCGCCAGGCGCACCCAGCATCCTGACCGCACCACCGGTCGGGACGCGAGGAAGCACACCGCCTTCGAACATATGTACAGTATAGCAAGTGGTGCCCGTGCCCCGCACGCTGAAGCAGGCTCCAGAATCACTGGAACAGCAACGATTAGCCGCATATCTGGAGCCTTTATCGACGGCGCCTTCTCCTCTCGGGGCCGGTGTGACGGCCCGCCGAGACCGCTCGAACCTTGCTGGGCTCCACCTACGTGACCGGTCTCGCCCGCCCGTGGGGTGGACGCCGCCGGGCGCCACTGCTGGCGGGCGATAGGCTGTGCCCCAGCACCAGGAAGCACGAGTAGGAAAAGAGCGCTGCTGCGATGTCAGAGAGAACCGCACCGGTCGAGTCCGACACCCCCTTCCGCTACACGGCGGAGTTGGCGGACTCCATCGAGACCGCCTGGCAGGACCGCTGGGAGGCCGAGGGCACCTTCAACGCCGACAACCCTGTCGGCGCTCTGGCCGGCCCCGGGGCGGACAAGGAGAAGTTCTTCCTGCTGGACATGTTCCCCTACCCCTCCGGCAAGGGACTGCACGTGGGCCACCCGCTGGGCTACATCGCCACCGACGTCGTCGCCCGCTTCACCCGGATGACCGGCAAGAACGTCCTGTACACGATGGGCTACGACGCCTTCGGCCTGCCCGCCGAGCAGTACGCCGTCACCACCGGCCAGCACCCGCGCATCTCCACCGAGGCCAACATCGCCAACATGCGCCGTCAGCTGCGCCGCCTGGGCCTGTCTCACGACCCGCGCCGCTCCCTGGCCACGATCGATGTCGACTACGTGCGCTGGACCCAGTGGATCTTCCTGCAGGTCTTCAACTCCTGGTTCGACCCCGAGGCCCCGCGCCGCGACGGCCGCGGCAAGGGTGCGGCCCGGCCGGTGACCGAGCTGCGCGACAAGCTCGCCTCCGGTCAGGTCCCCGTTCCCGACGGCCGCGACTGGGACGCTCTGAGCGCCGCCGAGCAGGCCGAGGTCATCGACTCCTTCCGCCTGGCCTACGTCTCCAGCGCCCCTGTCAACTGGTGCCCCGGCCTGGGCACGGTGCTGGCCAACGAGGAGGTCACCTCCGAGGGCCGCTCCGAGCGGGGCAACTACCCGGTCTTCAAGCGCAACCTGCGCCAGTGGATGATGCGCATCACCGCCTACGGCGACCGCCTCGCCGAAGACCTCGACACCGTGGACTGGCCCGAGAAGGTCAAGCTCATGCAGCGCAACTGGATCGGACGATCCGAGGGCGCCGAGGTGACCTTCACCGTCCCCGGGGCCGGACAGGGCGACCAGCAGGACGCGTCGCTGAGCGTCTACACCACCCGCCCCGACACCCTCTTCGGCGCCACCTTCATGGTGGTGGCCCCCGAGCACCCCATGCTGGGTGGCCTGCAGGCCTCCGGCTCGGTGCGCACCGAGGCCCAGATCGCCGACGACGCCGCGGCCCTGACCGTCCCGGCCGCCTGGCCCGAGGGCACCAAGGAGGCCTGGACCGGCGGCTACGCGACCCCCGCCGAGGCCGTGGCCGCCTACCGCGCCCAGGCCGCGGCGACGTCGGACACCGACCGCACCGACGAGGGCCGGGTCAAGACCGGCGTCTTCACCGGCTTCTTCGGCATCAACCCCGTCAACGGAGCGAAGGTGCCGGTCTTCGTGGCCGACTACGTCCTCATGGGCTACGGGACTGGCGCCATCATGGCCGTGCCCGCCCACGACGAGCGCGACTACGCCTTCGCCACCAAGTACGACATCGACATCGTCCAGACCATCGGCCCAGCCGACGACCCCCACGGCGTCGACCTGAGCGCCCAGGCCTACACCGGTGACGGTGTGGTCGTGAACTCCGCCCAGGGCGACCTGGACATCAACGGCATGGGCAAGGACGAGGCCAAGGCCACCATGATCGGCTGGCTGGAGGCCAAGGGCGCCGGCCGCGGCGCGGTCACCTACCGCCTGCGCGACTGGCTCTTCTCCCGCCAGCGCTACTGGGGCGAGCCCTTCCCGATCGTGTGGGACGAGGACGGCGGCGTCCACGCCCTGCCCGAGTCGATGCTGCCGGTCGAGCTGCCCGAGGTCACCGACTACTCTCCGCGCTCCTACGACCCCGACGACGCAGACTCCTCCCCGGAGCCGCCGCTGGGCAAGGCCACCGAGTGGGTCGAGGTCGAGCTCGACCTGGGCGACGGCCCCCGGACCTACTACCGCGAGACCAACACGATGCCGCAGTGGGCCGGCTCGTGCTGGTACGAGATGCGCTACATCGACCCCACCGATGACAAGGCGCTCGTCGACCCGGCCAACGAGGCCTACTGGATGGGGCCGCGCCCCCAGGCCGGCAACATCTCCGGCGGCACCGACCTGTACGTCGGCGGCGTCGAGCATGCCGTCCTGCACCTGCTTTACGCGCGCTTCTGGCACAAGGTCCTGTTCGACCTGGGCCACGTCTCCTCCTCCGAGCCCTACCACCGCCTCTTCAACCAGGGCTACGTCCAGGCCTACGCCTACACCGATGCTCGCGGCCAGTACGTGCCCGCTGACGAGGTCGAGGAGGTCACCGCTGAGGACGGCTCCACCAGCTACCTGTGGCAGGGGCAGCCCGTGCGCCGCGAGTACGGCAAGATGGGCAAGTCCCTGAAGAACATCGTTACCCCCGACGACATGTACGAGGCCTACGGCGCCGATACCTTCCGCGTCTACGAGATGAGCATGGGGCCGCTGGACGCCGACCGCCCGTGGGACACCCGCGCCGTCGCCGGCAGCCAGCGCTTCCTGCAGCGCCTGTGGCGCAACGTCATCGACGAGACCACCGGCGAGCTGACGGTGACCGAGCAGAGCGCCGACGAGGAGACCCGCCGGCTCGTGGCCAAGACGATCGTGGGCGTGCGTGAGGACTACGAGGGGATGCGCCTGAACACGGCCATCGCCAAGCTCATCGTCCTCAACAACCACCTCACCGGGCTCGGGGAGGTCCCGCGCGAGGCCGTCGAGGCCCTCGTCCTCATGACGGCGCCTGTGGCCCCGCACATCGCCGAGGAGATCTGGAAGCGCCTGGGCCACGAGCAATCCCTGGCCCACGAGGACTTCCCGGTCGTGACCGATGAAGCGCTGCTGGCCGCCGAGAAGGTCACCTGCGTCATCCAGGTCAAGGGCAAGGTCCGCGACCGCCTCGAGGTCGACCCCGACATCTCCGAGGCCGAGCTCGAGAAACTGGCCCTGGAGGCCCCCGGTGTCATCCGCACCCTGGACGGGCGCGGCGTGCGCAAGGTGATCGTGCGCGCCCCCAAGCTGGTGAGCATCGTCCCCGAGTAACCGCGGCGGGCTCCCCGACGGCGCCGCTCACGGCCGCGCCGCGGTAGCCCAGCAGTAGCGCGAGGGGCTGCACCAATCCGAGATGGTTGGTGCAGCCCCTTCGCTCAGCATGAGCCGGTTCTCAGCGGCGCCTGAGGGTGCCGAAGATGGAGCGCGTGATCTCGCGGGTGATCTGGCGGCCCACCGAGCCGATGGTCTTCTCGACCTCCCGCTTGCGCCGCTCAGCGGCCCTCTCCGCCTCGCGCTGGCGGCGCTGGGCCTCCTTGACGGCCTCGCGCTCCAGGCGCTCGGCCTCCTTCTGACGCTGAGCCGCCTGGCGGGCGGCCTCCTTCTCCAGGGCCTTCTGCGCGGCGGCGTCGGCCTTGGCCTGCTCCTTGGCGGCCTGCTCGGCGGCGCGAGCGGCCTCGGCGGCCTCGGCGTCGGCCTGGACCCGCTGGGCCAGCAGCTCGTAGGCAGACTCATTGTCCACGCTCGTGGCGTACTTGGGTTTCAGCGGTGAGGAGGCCAGTACCTGGCTGACGGTGCCGTCCTGGGCCGGCCCCATGACGGCGGCGGGCACGTTGATGACCACCGGGGCCACCGGCGCCGGGCGCCCCTTCTCGTCCAGCACGCTGACGACGGCCTGGCCGGTGCCCAGCGACGTGAGCACCCGGCTGAGGTCCACCGGGCTGACCGGGAAGGTGGAGACCGCCTTCTTGAGGTTGGCGGCGTCGGCCGGGGTGTGGGCGCGCAGCGCGTGCTGCACCCGGCTGCCGAGCTGGGCCAGGACCTCGTCGGGGACGTCCGTGGGGGACTGGGTGATGAAGACGATGCCCACGCCCTTGGAGCGGATGAGCCGCACCGTGCGCACCACGGCCTCCAGGAATGCCTTCGAGGCGCCGGAGAACAGCAGGTGCGCCTCGTCGAAGAAGAACACCATGGTGGGCTTGTCCGGGTCGCCGACCTCCGGCAGGGTCTCGAAGAGCTCGGCGAGCAGCCACATGAGGAAGGTGGAGAACAGTGTGCCCTGGGACTGGATGTCGGCCAGCTCCAGGGCGGAGATGATGCCGCGCCCATCGGGGGAGACCCGCATGAGGTCACGCACGTCGAGCGCCGGCTCACCGAAGAAGGCCTCGCCGCCGGCCGCCTCCAGAGCGGCGATCTCCCGCAGGATGACTCCGGCCGTGGCCGCGGAGACCCCGCCGATGGTCTTGAGCTCCTCCTTACCGGCCTCCGTGTTCGTCAGGTAGTCAACGACGGCGCGCAGGTCCTTCAGATCCAGCAGGGCCAGCCCCTGGCTGTCCGCCCAGTGGAAGACCAGCTGAAGGGCGGAGGCCTGCGTGTCGTTCAGGCCCAGGACCCGCGAGAGCAGGATCGGCCCGAACTCGGTGACCGTCGTGCGGATCGGGGTGCCGCTGATGCCGGCGCCGGAGTCCGACCCGCCGAGGTTGAACAGCTCGATGGGGAAGGACTGGCCCGTCCAGTCCTGGCCGGTGGAGGCGATGCGGGAGGCGATCTTGTCGTTGGAGGCTCCGGCCTCGGCCAGTCCGGTCAGGTCCCCCTTGACGTCGGCCAGGAACACCGGGACGCCGGCGGCGGACAGCCCCTCGGCCAGGAGCTGGAGCGTGCGGGTCTTACCGGTTCCGGTCGCCCCGGCCACCAGCGCGTGCCGGTTGAGCAGTCCCAGCGGGATGCCCACCGACAGGTCCTTGACCGCCGCGGGCTCGCCGCCCGAGAGCGTGTCGAGGTAGGTGCCCACCGGCAGAGTGGGGGAGGAGAAGGCGTAGCCGGAACGCACCTGGGCTGTGTAGCCGGTATCCTCGGCCTCCTGACTGCCCGATGCCTGATCGGCTGCAGCGGCGGTCTCGGCCTGCGCGGGTGCCGGATCCTGAACTGGCTCCTGCATCGGTTGCTGGGGCTGTTCGGCGGCCGCAGCCGGCTCGGCGGAGGGGGCAGCGTCGGCTGCCTGAGCGGGGGGCTCGCCCGATGCGTCAGTAGTGCGGGGCTCGCCGGCCTGCTCCACGGCCGAGGCCGGGGTGGAGGCGATGGCGGCGTCAAGGGCCGCCTGGGCGGCGGCTGCCTTGGCTGCGGCGGCTTCGGCGGCGGCCTGGGCGGCCTCGGCCTTGAGGCGTGCGATCTCAGCGGAATCGGTCATGGAGCCATCGTAAACGCCGAACCTGCCAGTGCGCTGACCCGGGCGTGCCAGTGGAGCCGGCGCCGTTTCTGACCGCGAGAGAGGCAGGAGCCCGGCGAACAAGGTACCCTCGGGCCTCAATGGCGTTGAGATAGTACGTCTGATCCCGCACCTGCCCGCCCCAGTGCCGCGAGGTTTACACGCCCCATGCTGCCCCCTGCGTCGTCGTTTCCGAAAGAACCGCCCCTGACGGGCCGGCTGCTGGTGCACCCGAACCACAGGAACAGGTGAACGCTGTGCGGATCGCCTTCTTCATTGACGACTACCTGCCCTCCGTCCACGGCGTGGCCACCTCCACAGCCACCTTCCGTGCCGCCCTGGAGCGCATGGGACACGAGGTCTACGTGGTGGCCCCCAAGGCCGAGGGCTATGAGGAGACCGACGACCACGTCATCCGCCTGTCCTCCTCGCGCTACTACGTCTTCGACAGCCGCGAGGTCGCCACCATCTATCCGGGCCTGGCTCGGCGCTTCGACGCCTACGACTTCGACATCGTCCACAGCCAGACCCAGTTCAGCCTGGGGGTCCTGGCGCACTGGGTGGCCAAGCGCCAGAACATCCCCCACGTCACCACCATCCACACCCTCTACACCGAGCTCATCGACGACTACCCGCTGGCCGTGCTCTCGGGCCTGCTGGCCCTGTCCGTCGCCTTCCCCGTGGCGCTCAAGTCGCAGCCTGTCCTGCCGCGCGTCCACCGGGAGACCATCAAGCACCTCAACAAGCGCGACATGAAGACGGCCCTGTCCCGTCAGGGGTGGCGCCTGACGGCGGCCTTCGCCAACAAGTGCGACGCCTGCCTGTCGCCCTCCCAGCACCTGGCCCGGATCCTCATCGACGACGGCGGACTGACCACCCCCTGCATGGTGCTGCCCAACGGGTTGGACTCCACCCGCTACCGCAGTGCCCGCGCCGCCGACTCACCGATCCCCAAGGCCCCCGGCGAGAAGATCATCATCTGCGTGGCCCGCCTCAGCCCGGAGAAGCGGCAGATGACGCTCGTTGAGGCCATGCCCCACCTGTCCGGCCTGCCGGTCAAGCTGGTGCTCGTGGGCCCGGGCCCCTCCCAGGAGGAGCTGGGGCGGCGCGCCGAGGAGCTCGGGGTGGCGGACCGGGTGATCCTGACCGGCAAGTGCTCGCCGGAGGAGGTCGCCGTCCTGCTCAAGCAGGCCGACGTCTTCTCCCTGGCCTCCTACCACTTCGACAACCAGCCCATGGTGTTCCTGGAGGCCGCCGCCTGCGGGTTGCCGATCGTCTACTGCGACGAGCGGATGACCGAGTGCCTCACCGAGCGCAACGCCATCCTCACCGACGGCATCGAGGGGGAGGACTTCGCCCGGGTCTTCGCCTCCCTGCTGTCCGACGACGCCCGGCTCGCCGCGCTGTCCGAGGGGGCCCTGGAGGTGGCTCAGCAGTTCGACTCCGAGACGATGACCAGGCGGCTCATCAACCTCTACGAGGATCTCCTGGTCTCGTATCGCTGACGGCCGGCCCTGGAGAGCAGCCGTGGCGCCTTGCCGGTCAGTGCGCGGCTTGCCGATAAGGTATGCGGCATGTCGCTCGCCGTCGTCACCGACTCCGCCGCCTGCCTGACGGAGCCCCTGCTGCGTGAGCGCGCGATCGAGGTAGTGCCGCTGCACGCCATCCCCGCTGACAACGGTGAGCCCGCCACCACCTCACGGCCCAGTGTCCAGGAGCTGGTGGACGCCTACCGGCGCGCGGCCAGCAGGGCCGAAGAGGTCCTGGCCATCCACATCTCCTCGGCCCTGTCCGGCACCATGGACAACGCCCGCATCGCCGCCGCCCAGCTCGAGGCCGAGTACCGGGACCAGCTCAACGGCCCGGGCCCGAGCGCGGGGCGCCGACGCCCGCAGTGGCTGCGCGTCGTCGACTCCGGCACCAGCTCCGGCGCCCTGGGGCTCGCGGTGCTGGCAGCCTCCGGCGCCCACGACGCCCGTCGCGGTGCCGCCCTGGCTCAGGCCAGCACCGCCCGGTCCTGCCAGCTCTTCGTCGTCGACGACCTGGGACGCTTGGCCCGCTCGGGAAGGATCGACCGCACCACGGCCCGCCTGGACGGTGTCCTGGGAATCCGCCCGGTCCTGGCCCTGACCCGCGACGGAATCCGGACGCTGGAGACCGTGCGCGGGGCGGCCCGCGCCAGGCGCCACCTCATCGCGCAGGCCGTCCGTGTCGCCGGCGGGACCGCCCTGTCCGGCCCCAGGCACCCCGCAGACCCGGTGCGCCTGGTCATTCAAGGCGACGACGCCTCCAAGCTGGCACTGCTCGAGACCGATCTGCGCCAGGCCATGGAGGAGGCAGGAGCTAAGGTCTCCGAGGTCCTCACCCTCCCGGTCGACGAGGCGACGAGCACCCACGTGGGCCCCGGCGCCCTCGGCATCGCCGTCGCCCCGGACCTGAAGACCCATTGAGCCAGGCCTGACGACGCGGCCCGGTTGCCACAGGCCGCCAGGCGCCAGTGCTCTCCACAGGGCAGACGGCTTCACCATGCGCCCCATGGGTCCGGTCTCTACCGTCGAGGACATGGGAGCCAGACGGAGCGACGCGCGCAGGTCCCTGGACGACCTTGTGCGTCTGGCCTGCTCAACCGACCCCGAGGAGCCGGTGCGCAGGCCACGTCGCCTTGCGATCGCGCCCCGGGCGGCGATCATCGCCGGCTCCGCCCTCCTCGTCCTGGCTCTCGCCCTGGCCCTGAGAGCCGTGCTGGTCTCCACCGGCGCCGGCGGCCAAGCGGCTCCGGCCGCAGCGGCAGGGGCGTCGGCTCCAATGCGGCCCCCACCCACGGGGTCGGCCGCGAGTCCAGGCATGAAACCGGCCCCGGTGCCGACCACGGGACCGGCAGCGGGACCAGGTGGCTTGAGCGCGACATCGGGCAGTGTCGTCGTCCACGTCACCGGGGCGGTGAGCAGGCCGGGGGTGGTGACCCTGACCCCGGGAAGCCGCGTCACCGACGCCATCAACGCCGTCGGAGGAGCCAGCGCGGAGGCAGACACCCAGCAGCTCAACCTCGCCCGGGTCCTGACCGACGGCGAGCAGATCCGGGTCCCGCGCATCGGCGAGGTCCTGCCCGAGCCCGCACCCCAACCCGGCGGGGACGCCGCCTCCGGTGCGCGAACCGCCCCGGGAAAGTCCGGCGGTGGTGGCGCATCCGGGATGGTCAATATCAACACGGCCTCGGCCTCCGAGCTGGAGAAGCTGCCCGGAATCGGCCCGGCCCTGGCCCAACGGATCGTTGAGTACCGCGACTCCCACGGGCCCTTCGCCAGCGTTGACGCCCTCACCGACGTCCCCGGCATCGGCAAGGCCAAGCTCGAGGGCCTGCGAGAACAGGCCACCGTATGAACGAGGACCACGAAGGCAATGGTGGGGGCAGTCCCAGGGCACCGTGGGACGACCCCGCGCTGTATGCGCGCTTGCGTCAGGAGCAGGAGCGCAACCGGTACCGAGACGGAGGTCAGCACGCCACCTCCTCCAAGGCCCCCGAGGCCCTCGACCTGCGCCTGCTCGCCCCGGCGCTGGCCTGCTGGGCCGGCGCAGGGTGGGCCGTTGGACGTGAGGCGGCAGACGCCTGGAGGCAGGTCCTACTCCTGGCCTCCGGGTGCACCGCCCTAGCTGCGCTGCTCGTGGTGGCTGTCCTGCGCTTCCGGCCACCGCGCCACCGGGCCGACCCGCGTCCCGGCGCCCCCGAGCACGACCCCGGGGCGATGGGGACCCTCAGCGCCAGCCTGCTCGTGTGCGCACTGTGCGCCGCGACGGTCCTGACCATCAGCGCCGCCCACCTGTGGGCCCGCCAGCGCGACCCGCTGACCGCGGCAGTGGCCACTGGGCAGCCGGTCACTCTCATCGGCACCGTCTCCCAGCAGCCGCGAGTCTCAGCCACCAGCCGCTCCACCCTGGTCATCACCGCCCTCGACGTCGAGCAGGTGGACACGCGGGCCTCCACCCTGAGCGCCACCGTCCTGGGCGACACACAGTGGCTGAGCCTGCCCATGGGGACCCGCGTCCGTGTGCGCACGCGCCTGCGCCCCACCGAAGCGGGACGCGCTGAGGCGGCCATCATCCCCAAGCGCGCCGGTCTGACCGTCCTTGGCCCGCCGAGCGGGATACTCGGGGCCGTCACCAGCATTCGCGATGGTCTTGCCCGGACTGTCGGGACACCGGGTATCGGGGCCCCGGTCGCCGCAGGAGCGGGGGAGGAGACAGGTCTGTGGCCGCCGGGAGCCCGCAGCCTCGTATCCGGTGTCGCCCTGGGCGACGACCACTCCCTACCAGCCCCGCTGCGCGAGGACATGCGCACCGTCTCCATGACGCACCTGACCGCCGTCTCCGGGCAGCACGTCGCCATCATCCTGGGACTGGGCCTGGAAGCCCTCGGGGCGCTGCCCCGGCGGTGGCGGGCACTGCTCGGCGCAGTCATGCTCACCCTCCTCGTCATCCTGGTGCGTCCCTCAGGCTCCGTGCTGCGCGCCGCCACCATGGGGGCCGTCATGCTGCTGGGCGTCGTCGCCGGCAGACGCGCCGCCTCCGTGCCCGCCCTGTGCGCTGGAGCCATCGTCCTGCTGCTCATCGACCCCTGGCAGTCCCGTGACTACGGCTTCGCACTGTCCGTGGCGGCCACCGCCGGGATCGTCATCGGCTCCAAGCCAGTCGCAGCCCACCTCTCACGCCGCCTGCCCAGGTGGTTGGCCGCCGCTGTGGCCCTGCCGCTGGTGGCCCAGGCCGCCTGCGGGCCGATCCTCATCCTCCTTCAACCCTCGGTGGGGGCCTGGTCGGTGCCCGCCAACCTGCTCAGTGAGCCGGCCGCCGTCATCGCCACCATCAGCGGGCTCCTGGCTGCGCTGATCGCACCGGCCTGGCCCGCGGCCGCCGCCGTCACCGCCTGGCCGGCGCTCGCGGCCTGCTCCTGGATGGTGTGGGTTGCCGGCTTCTTCGCCCACCTACCCGGCGCCGCCCTACCCTGGCCAGGCGGTCTCACGGGCGCCCTGGCACTGGGGGCCTGCGAGATCGGGGTCCTGCTCGTGGCGGCTCCTCGCGCCCGCCGCGCCGTGCTGGAGGAAGCCGGGCGGTTGACGCGGCCCGCTCGTGGCAGGCTTGCCCCATGGCAGCGACCCGCACCCCCCGCTCCCGGGGCCCGCGCAAGGCACCGGCTGGACTGCGCTGGGACCAGGCCCAGCTGGCGCCGATCGTCCTCATCCGCGCCGGCGAGGAGGTCCTCGCCGACCGAGCGGTGAGGAACCTCCTGGCGCAGGCCAAGGCCAAGGACCCCACCACCGAGATCACGCGCCTGGAGGCCGCCACCTACGAGCCCCACCAGCTCGACACCCTCGTGTCGCCCTCCCTGTTCGGTGAGCCCCGGCTCGTCTACGTCCCCGCGCTGGAGCAGATGACTGACGCCCTGCTGAGCGACCTCATCGCCTACGTGGGCGCCGCCGACCCCGAGGTCAGCGTCATCCTGCGCCACAACGGGGGTCAGCGGGGCAAGCGCCTGCTGGACGCCATCAAGGCCTCGCCCTACCCGACTATCCAGTGCGAGGCCGTCAAGAGCGCCAAGGACAAGTCCTCCCTGGTCGTGGCCGACGTGCGCCGCGCCGGACGAAGCATCGCCCCCGAGGCCGTCGGCGCTCTCGTTGACGCCCTGGGCAGCGACCTGCGCGAGCTGTGCTCCGCCGTCGACCAGCTCCTCGCCGACACCCAGGGCACCATCAGCGTCGACCACGTGCGCACCTACTACGCCGGGCGTATCGAGGCCACCGGCTTCACTGTGGCCGACGCCGCCGCGGCCGGCAACACCCCGGCCGCCATCACGGCCCTGCGCCACGCCGTGGCCACCGGCACCGACCCGGTGGCCATCGTCGCGGCCCTGGCCATGAAGGTGCGCCAGCTCGCCCGGGTCGCGGCCGCCGGGGGCAGGCGCATGAGCCCCGCCGAGCTGGGCATGGCCCCCTGGCAGGTGGACCGGGCCCGCCGCGAGCTCCAGGGCTGGTCCGACGACGCCCTGGCCACCTCGATCCTGGCCGTGGCCCGGGCCGACGCCGAGGCCAAGGGGGCCAGCCGCGACCCCGTCTACGCCGTCGAGCGGGCGGTCCTGACGATCTGCAACGCCCGCCGCGCCGGCAGTCGCCGGCGCTGAGTCGTTCTCAGCCCCGCATGGCGGCCAGCGTGAGCGCCGTGGACATCGCCGCGCACGCCGCCTCGTAGCCCTTGTCCTCCTGCGATCCCGGTCCTCCGCAGCGGGCCAGTGCCTGGGCCTCGTTGTCGCAGGTGAGCACGCCGAAGCCCACCGGCACCCCGGTGTCCAGCGCCACCCGGCTCAGCCCGTCGGTCGCGGCCCGGCACACGTAGTCGAAGTGCGGGGTGCCGCCGCGGATGACGACGCCCAGCGCGACGACCGCCTCGGCACCTCCTCGCGCGGCGGCCGCGGTGAGGACCGGCAGCTCGAAGGAGCCCACCGCCCGGACGACGCTCGCCTGGGCTCCGGCCTCCTCGACGGCGCGCAGCGCCCCGGTGACCAGGCCTCCCATGATGCGTTCGTGCCACTGGGCGGCCACGACTGTCACCCTCATGCCCCGGGCGTGAGGTGCGCTCTGCTCAGGTGCCCCGGATCCGCTCATCGTTCCTCTCCTTCGTTGTGGTCGCTCGTGTGCCAGGTGTCGTCGTCGGCCCTCTTCTCGCCGGGTGGTGAGTCCGCGTCGGCCCCGGTGGGGTCGAGCCCGTTGAGCAGATGGCCCATGCGGTCGCGCTTGGTGCGCAGGTAGTCGAGGTTCTCCCCGTTGGCGAAGGTCGGTGTCGGCGTCATGGAGCGGACGCTGACGCCGTAGCGCTCCAGGCCTGCCACTTTGTCCGGGTTGTTCGTCATGAGCTCGACCGAGCGCACGCCCAGGTGGCGCAGCACCTGGGCGGCGGTGGCGTAGCTGCGGGCGTCGGCCGGCAGCCCCAGCGCGACGTTGGCGTCGAGGGTGTCCAGTCCCTCCTCCTGCAGCGCGTAGGCGCGGAGCTTGTCGATGAGCCCGATGCCGCGCCCCTCATGGTCGGAGGCGTAGACGAGGACCCCGCGGCCGCGGGCGCTGATCGCCTCCATGGCGGCGCGCAGCTGCGGCCCGCAGTCACAGCGCAGGGAGGACAGGACGTCGCCGGTCAGGCAGGCGGAGTGGACTCGGGCCAGGACGTCCTCGCCGTCAGCGATGCGGCCGCACACCAGTGCGAGGTACTCGGTGCCGTCAACCCTGCTGCGCAGGGCGTGGGCGGTGAACTCCCCGTGCGCGGTGGGCAGGTGCGCCGAGACGACCTCCTCGACGAGCTCCTCGTGCAGCCACCGGTAGCGCTCCAGGTCACTGATCGAGATCATGGGCATGGCGTGGGCGTCGGCGAGTTCACGCAGCTGGTGCCGCCGCGCCATGGTGCCGTCGTCGTTGATGACCTCCACGAGGACCCCCACGGGCCGGTTGCCCGACAGGCGCATGAGGTCGACGGCGGCCTCCGTGTGACCGCGGCGCGTAAGGATTCCGCCCTCGCGCGCCCGCAGGGGGAAGACGTGGCCGGGGCGGACGAGGTCGTCGGGAGCTGAACCCGGGTCCGCCAGGACGCGGACGGTGCGAGCCCGGTCGGCGGCGCTCACACCCGTGGTGATGCCGGTGCGGGCGTCGGTGCTCAGGGTGAAGGCCGTCCTCTTGGGATCGGTGTTGTGCTCGGTCATCATGGGGATGCCCAGGCGGTCGAGCTCCTGGCCCGCCATGGGGGCGCAGATGATGCCGGTCGAGTGCCGGATCGCGAAGGCCAGCTGCTCGGTCGTGGCGCTCTGCGCGGGCAGGATGAGGTCCCCCTCGTTCTCCCGGCTCTCATCGTCGACGACGATGACCGTCCGGCCCTCGCGCAGGGCGGCGAGAGCGTCCTCGACGCGGTCCATGCGCGTGCTCGGGGATGCGCTCCTGGTGCTCAGCATGCCTGCTGCCCCTCCTGGCTCGGGCGGGCGCCCAGAAGACGCTCGGCGTACTTGGCCAGGACGTCGACTTCGAGGTTGACCCGTTCTCCGGGTCGCCTCGTGCCCAGGGTCGTACGTCGCAGCGTCTCGGGAATGAGCCCGACGCTGAGCGATGCCCCCGCACCCGGCACAGGGGCGACGTCGAGGGTGCTGGGGGCGTCGACGACGTCGACGACCGTGAGCGACACCCCGTCGAGGGCGACCGATCCCTTGACGGCCACGTAACGGGCGATCTCCTGCGGCAGGCCGATGCGTAGGAGGTCCCAGTGCTCACCGCGGTGGTGGTCGAGGACCTCGGCGGTGGCATCGACGTGCCCCTGGACGATGTGCCCGCCGAGCCGGTCGCTGGCGCGCAGGGCGCGCTCGAGGTTGACCGGGTCTCCCGGTGCCTGGGAGCCCAGGGTGGTGCGAGTGAGAGTCTCGGCCATGAGGTCGGCGGTGAAGGTGCTCCCGTGCACGGCGGTGACCGTCAGGCAGCACCCGTTGACGCTGACGGAGTCGCCCAGATTCACGTCCTGGGTGACGGTGGGCGCCTCGACCGTCAGCCGGGCGCTGTCCTCGACGGTCTCGAGCCGGACGACGCGTCCGAGCTCCTCGACGATTCCGGTGAACATCAGTGACTCTCCTCGGTGTGGAAGTGGGCAGTGGGAACGTCTTTGGCTTCCAGATCACCGCAGAAGCGGACGGCGAGCTCGTCACCCGCGCCGAGGATCTCGACGCGGGGGCTCCGCAGCCTCAGGGCATCGGTGATCGTCGCCGCCCCGAAGTTGGCGAGGGCGGCCGCTCCCGCGCCCAGAAGCGCGGGGGCCGTGTAGGCGACGACCTGGTCGACGAGACCGGTGCGCAGGAATGCGGTCGCGAGGGTCGGGCCTCCTTCGAGCAGGACATGGCGGATCTTGCGCTCGGCGAGCACGGCCAGGACGGCGCGCGGGTCGTGATCGGGCAGGAGGAGGTAGTGGTCGTCGGCGAGCACCCTGGAGGTGGCAGGCAGGCTCCTGGAGCCGACGACGACGCGCAGCGGCTGGAGGTGGGCCGGCGCGGGCTGACCCGCCTCATCGCGGACGGTGAGGGCGGGGTCGTCGGCGAGGGCGGTGCCGGTGCCCACCATGATGGCGTCGCACTGGCGGCGCAGGCGGTGGGCGTCGTGGCGGGCCGCTACCGGGGTGATCCACTGGCTGGTGCCGTCAGCAGCGGCGATACGGCCATCGAGGGTGGCGGCGAGCTTCCACGTCACCATGGGGCGCCCGCGGGTCACGGCCAGGAGCCACGGGCGGTTGAGACGCGCTGCCTCCTGGGCGCACAGCCCACGCCGTACCCGCACGCCGGCGGCCTCCAGCGCCGCCGCGCCGCCTCCGGCCTGCTCGGTCGGGTCGTCCTGGGCGTAGATGACCTCGGCCACGCCTGCGTCGAGGAGCGCCTGGACGCACGGGCCGGTGCGGCCCTGGTGGTTGCACGGCTCGAGGGTGACCAGGACGGTCGCTCCTCGGGCGGAGGCGCCCCTCGCGGCGAGGTTCGCCAGTGCGTCGACCTCGGCGTGGGCGCTGCCGGCGCCACGGTGATGGCCCTCGGCGAGGACATCGCCGTCGGGGGAGAGAATGACGCAGCCGACCCGGGGGTTGGGGCCAGGCGGGGCGTCGGGGGAGGCCGCGGCCCGTAGGGCGCGCTGCATCGCGGCCGTCTGCACGGTGGTGAACGAGGTCATCCGGTCCTCTCCCTCGGGTGCGCTGGGGAGAGACACCGCCATGATCGACCGCCGGGTGCACGGCACCGGGCGAGGCATGGTGTGTCCCGTGTGCGCTTCCCATCCGGACTCTCACCGTCGGTCCAGGAGTTCCACCTGGTCAGCCGTTCGCTAGATGCGACCGGGTCGCGGACTGTCACCGCCGGTTCGGACTTTCACCGACCCCAGAGCACACGAGCTCATCTCGTTGAGGAGAATGTACCGCGCGCGAGTGCGTTCAGTCACCTCTGCGCACCTATGTGACCATCCACACCTCGGCAGGGCGTCTGGATGCGGGCGCACCGCAGGAGGGTGGCCCGCACCGGGCCTCACTTCTTGCGGTACAGGGACTTGGTGGCGTAGACGGGCTCGTTGGTGACCTGGACTCCCAGGGCGCGGAAGATGCCCTCGTCCACCGAGCCCAGGATCGTGGAGGTGTGGACCTCGCAGCCCCGCAGCGTCTCGAGCTGGTCGAGGGCCTTGCGGGCGTTGTCGTCCCCGTTGGCGGACACGGCCAGGGCGATGAGCACCTCGTCGGTGTGCAGGCGCGGGTTGCGGCTTCCCAGCCTCTGGGTCTTGAGCTTCTGGATGGGTTCGATGGAGGCCGGGGCCAGCAGGTTGACGTCATCATCGATCCCGGCCAGGAGCTTAAGGGCGTTGAGCAGCATCGCCGAGGAGCACCCCAGTAGGGCGGAGGTCTTGCCCGTCACGATGCGTCCGTCGGGCAGCTCGATCGCCGAGGCCGGCTCGCCGGTGGCCTCAGCCACCTCCAGCGCGGGCGGCACGACGGGGCGGTCCTCCTTGCTCACCCCCACCTTGGCCATGAGCAGCGCGATCCGCTGGGACTGGACGGGGGCGATGACCTCGCGCTTCTCGGTCACCAGGGCCCGGTAGTAGCGGCGGATGATCTCCTGGCAGGCGGCCTGCCGGCAGACCTCGTCGTCGCTGATGCAGTTGCCGGCCATGTTGACGCCCATGTCCGTGGGGGAGGCGTAGGGCGAGGAGCCCAGGATCTCTTCGAACAGGCGGCTCAGGACCGGGAAGACCTCGACGTCGCGGTTGTAGTTGACGGTCTGGACGCCGTGGGCAGCCAGGTGGAAGGGGTCGATCATGTTGACGTCGTCGAGGTCGGCGGTGGCGGCCTCGTAGGCGATGTTGACCGGGTGGTCCAGAGGCAGGTTCCAGATCGGGAAGGTCTCGAACTTCGCGTAGCCCGAGGAGATGCCCCGCTGGTGGTCGTGGTAGATCTGGGACAGGCAGGTGGCCATCTTGCCGCTGCCCGGGCCGGGGGCGGTGACGACCACCAGGTCCCGCCTGGTCTCGATGTACTCGTTGCGCCCGTAGCCCTCCGCCGAGACGATGCGGGCGACGTCACCGGGGTAGCCGGGGATGGGGAAGTGACGGTAGACGGTGATGCCCAGCGCCTCGAGCTTGCGCTTGAAGTCCTGGGCCTGGCGGTTGTCATCAGTCCACTGGGTCACGACGACGCTGCCAACGTAGAGCCCGTAGCTGCGGAAGGCGTCGATGTGGCGCAGCAGGTCGTCCTCGTAGGGGATGCCCAGGTCCGCGCGGACCTTGTTGCGGGCGAGGTGCTTGGCGTTGACCGCCATGACGATCTCGACCTCGTCGGCCAGCTCGGCGAGCATGACGATCTTGTTGTCCGGGGTGAAGCCCGGCAGCACGCGCGAGGCGTGCATGTCGTCAATGAGCTTGCCGCCGAACTCCAGATAGAGCTTGCCGCCGAACTGGGCGCGGCGCTCCGCAATGTGGCTGGACTGCATCCGCAGGTACTTGTCGCGGTCGAATCCGATGCGCAATGGGCTCTCCTTGAAGCGGTCTGATGAACGGGTGAAGGTGATGGAAAAAAGGGGAGGGCGCCTCCCCGGTGGGAGGCGCCCTTCAGATGCTCACTGCTGCGGTGGCCTCAGAGGGAGGCGACGCGCTTGGCGAGCTTGGACTTGCGGTTGGCGGCCTGGTTCTTGTGGATGACGCCCTTGGAGACGGCCTTGTCCAGCTTGCGGGAGGCGGCCTTGAGGTGCTCGAGCGCGGCGTCCTTGTCGCCGGCCTCGACGGCCTCGCGCACGCGGCGCACGTAGGTCTTGAGCTCGGACTTGACGGACTTGTTGCGCAGGCGGGCCTTCTCGTTGGTCTTGATGCGCTTGATCTGGGACTTGATGTTCGCCACGGTGAAACTTTCTCGCGTCTGATTGGTCGATGGCCGGAGAGAGGGTTCGCGCCACGGGTTGACATGAGGTGGTGGGGCACCTGGCTGACCCGGTCGCCGGACCCCGCAGCCGGCCAGGCCAGAGGTCCAGTAGGCGACTGTATCATTCAGGATCCCCATGTCCCCAGGCGCGAAGCAGGGTCCAGGCGTGAGGTGCATCGCCCCATGAGCCTGTGCGTCCAGGCGGTGCTGTGGAGGCGATCAGGAGTGGTGGTGGCGCAGGGCGGCTACGACGCCGTCGAAGACCTCACGCTTCATCGTGGCCCCCTCGCGGCGCACCGAGGCCGGCTCCACCAGGAGCAGACGGTCCAGACGCACCTCACTGGGGCGCCCCTGCCGGTCCCAGTCACCGGTGCCGACGTCGTGCCAGAAGCGGCCCCAGCGCGCCTCCTGGGCGGCGTCGCGGTCATGGTCCTTGCTCGTCATCTGGGCCACGACCAGACGGGTCTCATGGCGAGCCAGGACCAGGACGGGCCGGTCCTTGCCCTGGGCGGGATCCTCCTCGAAGGGAACCCAGGCCCACACCACCTCGCCGGGGTCGGCCTCGCCATCGGGGTCGGGGGAGTAAGCGAAGTCGGGCAGCCCCAGGGTGGAGACGTCGTAGACGCTGACGCCTCGCGCCGAGGGGGCCGTCGCGCCCGCCGCGGCGCCGCTGTCGTGGGAGCGGGGCCGGGTCGGTGACGGTTTCGCCGCCGACGACTTGGGGGCGCGGGACTGCGCGGTCTCAGCTGAACCGGATGGCCTGCTCTCCGACGTGCCCGACGGCGTCGAGGACTTCTGGGAAAGGGCGTCGCTGACGGCGTCGGAGGCGGCGCGTCCGAGCAGGGTGAGGATCCGGTTGAGAAGGCTGGCCATGGGCGCCACCCTACCGCCGGGCGGGACGGGGCGGCTGCTGCAGGCTCACGACGGCGACCAGCGCCACCGGTGGACCTGCCACGAAGCAGGGGGACCACCGGTGGCGCCGGCGAATGGGGTGATGGTGCGGTGCGCCCGGAGACTCGCGTCGGAGAGGTACTAGTTCCCGGAGCGCGTCACAGGGGTGCAGATCGTGTGGGTCCCGGCCTCGGTGCCGCCGTAGCTGCCGGCGACGTCGATCTGCATGGTCAGCCCCTTGGAGGGGTCCTGGGGGTCGCAGGTGCTCAGGG
The DNA here is from genome assembly GCF_001807465.1 of Actinomyces sp. HMSC08A09. Lineage (NCBI taxonomy): Bacteria > Bacillati > Actinomycetota > Actinomycetes > Actinomycetales > Actinomycetaceae > Actinomyces > Actinomyces sp. HMSC08A09. The sequence continues at coordinate 141,897 of NZ_KV789133.1, forward strand.
ACTTCCAGGTCTCCGCGGTGACCGCCTCGGCGTTGACCTGGTAGGTGCTGGTGAAGGTCATCGTGGTTGACGAATGGGCGTTCAGGGAGTCACCGGTGCGCAAGGACAAGGAGCCGTCGTCCTGAAGAGCATAGCTGTCCGGGCTGACCCACCACGGGGTGCCGGTACCTGTCACGCTCTTGAGGGTGAAGCCGGCCGGAATCCCGGGCCGCAGGACGATATCGGAGCTGGATCCGTTGGCGTCGGTGGTGTTGGTGAAGGTGACGGAGTAGCCGACCTCGACCTCGTAGGTGCCGGTGGGCTCGGCCTCGACCAGGAGATCCGTGGGATGAGTCTCCACCTCAATCACTGGCCGGTGGTTGACGTAGTCGCTGGAGAAGGTCTGGTTGCCGGTGGTCAGTGCGGCCTTGACCCGGTTGCGTCCCACGACGCCGGTCAGGTCCACCTGGCAGGTGACCTCCTTGCCCTGGGGGACCTTCGCCGCGCCGCTGGAGACGCTGAGGCTCTCGGCCGGTCCTGTGGCCGAGACGACCTTGCCTCCGAAGGCGGTCAGGTCACAGGTCAGGGCGCCCACCTGGGCCTGCCCCCTGGTCCGGCCGGCGGAGATGGTGAAGTCGGACAGGGGCGGGGTGGAGTCGTTCCGCGCCGTCATGGTGAAGCGGGAGGCGTCCTTGGCGGCGCCGTCGACCCTGACGTCCTGGGTGGACACGGTGGCGTGAGCCTCGCTGGCAGCGGGCTTGTGGGCCGTGACGGTGGGCTGAAGAATCGCGTTGCGCGTGGAGACCTCGACGGTGGGGGTGAAACGGTAGCTGCGCGCGTCCGCACCGGGAGCCGCCACCGTGGTCCCCAGATCCAGGTCGACGTAGCTGCTCTTGTCCCATTGGAGGTAGAAGTTGATCTCATAGGTCAGCTTCAGGTGCTCAGGAGTGCAGGAAACGGCTTTGACCGAGCCGATGGGCTCACCCAGCAGGGGGTTGTACAGCTCAGAGATGGAGCTCAGCTCGGAGTCCACGATCAAGGCCGGGGGCTCACCGCCGCCATTGTCGATGTAGAAGGAGCTCGTCCCGGCCACTTCGTCACCGTTCTGGGAGGGGCAGGTCCAGGTCCACTGGCCCGGCACGGAGTCGGCCTCAATGGTGACGTCCGTGGCGCTCTTCGGGGCGATGGCCGATGGGATGCGGACCTTCCAGCTCAGGCAGCCCTCGGCATTGCCGGAGCCATGGCAGCCTGCACCGGCTGTGTGATACAGCCCCTCCACGGTGATGTCGGTATCAGCGGAGGCCGGGGCTGCGACGGCTGCGGCGGCGAGCAGGGGAAGAGCCAGGGCGATGCGCAGGATGCGCCGCCAGGGAAGAGAGGGTGGGGAGGATGGGAAGTGCATGAGCACGCCTTTCGATGAGGTGAATGGAGTAAGGAACGAATTGCGTCTTCAATGGACTGCTTCTTACTGAATGGGATTTCCGTTGCGGGAGACAGCCATATGAAGGTCGGATAGGTGAAATACTCACCTATCCGACCTTCAACCAGCCGGGCTGATCGACCTGTGCTCGTGCTCAGTTCTTCGTGCGTGTCACGACGGTGCAGGCCGAGTAGGTGCCGGGCTCAACCCCGTCGCTGCCGACGACGTCGATCTGGGTGGTCAGTCCCTTGGAGGGGTCCTTGGGGTCGCAGGTGCCCAGGGACTTCCAGGTGTCCTCGGTGACCGCCTCGGCCTTGACCTGGTAGAAGGCGGTGAAGGTCATCGTGGTTGACGAGTGGGCGTACAGGGTGTCGCTCGTGGACAGGGGTATAGAGCCATCGGGCTGGAGCGCGTAGTCGTCCGGGCTGATCCACCACGGGACGCCACTGTCCAACACGTACATGAAGCTGAAGCCGGCCGGGATCGGGGGGTGCAGGACGATGTTGGAGGTCTGTCCTACGGCGTCGGTGGTGTTGGTGAAGGTGACGGTGTAGCCGACCTCGATCTCGTAGGTGCCAGTGGGAGCGGCCTCAACTTCGCGATCAGTGGCCTCGACCTTCACTTCGCTGATGGGGCGATCCTTGGTGAAGTCACTGGAGAAGGTCTGCTTGCCGGTGGTCAGCGAGGCCTTGACTGTGTTGCGTCCCGTGACGCCGGTCAGGTCGACCTGGCAGGTGATCTCCTTGCTCTGGGGCACCTTGGCCGTTCCGCTGGAGACGCTGAGACTCTCGGCCGGTCCGGTGGCGGAGACGACCTTGCCTCCGAAGGCGGTCAGG
>NZ_KV789133.1:144151-175545 GCF_001807465.1 Actinomyces sp. HMSC08A09
GTCGTTCCGCGCCGTCATGGTGAAGCGGGACGTGTCCTTGGCGGCGCCGTCGACCGCGACCTCCTGGGTGGACACGGTGGCGTGAGCCTCGCTGGCAGCGGGCTTGTGGGCCGTCGCGGTGGGCGTGAGAACCGGGCTGCCCGTGGAGGTCGTGATCTTCGGGCTGAAGGTGTAGCTGCGTGCGTCCGCGCCGGGAGCCACGACTGTGGTCCCCAGGTCCAGGTCGAGATAGGAGCTCTGGTCCCGGGCGGAGTCGAAGTCGACCTCGTAGGTCAGGCTCAGGTGCTCAGGAGTGCAGGAAGCGGCTGTGACCGAACCGGCGCTGTCCCCGTGCTGGTTGTAGTACAGGTGGTCGAAGAAACCCAGGCCGGAGTCGGCCAGCTTCGATACGGGCTCGTCCTTGCCCCTGTCGATGTAGAAGGCACTGGTTCCGGCCACCCTGTCGCCGTCCGGGGAGGGACAGGACCAGGTCCACTGACCCGGCACGGAGTCGGCCTCAATGGTGACGGTGGTCGATGAGTTCGGGGCGATGGTGGAGGGGACTCGCACACCCCAGCTCAGACAGCCCTCGGCACTGTCGGAGCCGTGGCAGCCGGTACCGGCGGGATGATAGCGCCCCTCCACGGTGATTCCTGGGCTCGGGGCGGCGGTTGGGGCGGCTGCGCTCACCGGAGCGGCGACGGCGCCGACGGTGAGCAGGGGAAGAGCCATGGCGACACCCAGGAGGCGCCGCCACGGACGAGTGGATGGGAGAGATGGGACGTGCATGAGCATGCCTTTCACTGAAATGATCGGAAGGGACGCCGACCGGTCCTTTAATATATCTCTGAACACACTGCTATGGAAATGGTGCAGTGCTTCTTCTGCCGCGCTTTCCCTGCCTTCATGAAAGAAATAGACAAAGGTCGGTTGCACCCGGCTTTCGGTGCAACCGACCTTTGTCGTGGTTCTTCGCGGCTCGTCTGCCAGACTTCGCCCCGTCAGTGCGGGCGCGTGGCCTCCTTCATCGTCGCGGTGAAGGTGACCAGGTCACTGCGCAGCGCTCCGAGCGCGTAGTGACGACGCTCCTCGTTACCGCCTGCGCCGTTGTTGCTGCTGGCGGCCGCCATGATCTCGGGGGCGTAGCGCTCCACGATCTTGACCGTGGCCGATCCACTGATGGCGCCGTCGGCACCGGCTGCGATGGCCTCGGCGACCTGCTCGGGCGTGGAGATGCCGAAGCCCAGCATCACTGGTGCGGCGGCGTCGGCGCGCAGGCGTTCCACCGACTCGGCGAGCCCCACGGTGGAGGAGGCCCGCTCGGTGCCGGTCACCCCCACCCGGGAGACGGCGTAGACGTAACCGCGTGAGGCCGCCGCCACTGCGTCCAGAGTCTCGGCCGCGGCCGACGGCGGGGCGATGTAGACGGCGTCGACACCGGCCTCCTCGGCGGCCCGGCTGAAGGGGGCCGACTCGCGGATCGGGACGTCGGGCAGCAGCACCGAGTCGATGCCGGCCTGCGCGCACTCGGAGTAGAAGCGCTCCAGGCCCATGGCGAAGGGCACGTTGCCGTAGATGAGCATGCCGATGGGCAGCCACGGGTGGCGCCGGCGCACCCGCCGAACCACCTCCAGGCAGTCCTGGAAACCCACACCCGCGGCCAGGGCCCGCACATGCGCCTTCTGGATCGTGGGGCCGTCGGCGACCGGGTCGGTGAAGGGCACACCGAGCTCGAGGGCGTCGGCTCCACCGGCGATGAGCGCCTCGATGACGGCCTCGCTGGTGTCCGGGTCGGGGTCACCGACCATGACGAAGGGGACGAAAGCGCCCTCACCGCGCTCCCTGAGGGCGGCGAACATCGCGGGATAACGACTCATCTCAGAACTCCTCATCCGGGCCGGCGTCCGGGCTGGTGCCCCTGGCGGCGTTCAGACCCGCGTACTCGGTGCGCTTGCCCATCTGCTCCACCATGCGCGAGGCCCTGGCCACGGCGCCGTCAGAGGAGAAGGAGCCGCCCAGCCTCGCCTGCACCTGGTCGAGATCCTTGTCCCCACGGCCCGACAGGCACACCAGCAGGATCGGGGGCTCCTCGCCATCGGGCACCTGGCGGGCCATGGCCAGGGCCTGAGCCAGGGCGTGGGCCGACTCCACCGCGGGGATGATCCCCTCGTGGCGCGACAGCAGCCGGAATGCCTCGATCGCCTCGTCGTCACTGATGCCCACGTAGCGGGCCCGGCCGGTGTCCGACAGCCAGGCGTGCTCGGGCCCCACGCCCGGGTAATCCAGGCCCGCCGAGACCGAGAAGGACTCCTCGACCTGACCCTCCGAGGTGCGCATGAGGTAGCTGCGCGCCCCGTGGAGGATCCCCACCAGCCCCTTGTTGATGGGGGCGCCGTGGCGGGAGGTGTCCAGGCCCTCACCGGCCGGCTCAACCCCGATGAGCTCGACCCCGGGGTCGTCGATGAACTCGGCGAACATGCCGATCGCGTTGGAGCCGCCGCCCACGCAGGCGATGACCGAGTCCGGCAGCCGCCCCGTCAGGCCCAGGACCTGGGCGCGGGCCTCCCGGGAGATGACCCGGTGGTACTCGCGCACGATCGTGGGGAAGGGGTGCGGCCCGGCCGCCGTGCCCAGCAGGTAGTGGGTGTCGGCGAAGGAGGCCGTCCAGTCGCGCAGCGCCTCGTTGACGGCGTCCTTGAGCGTGCCCGCACCACTGTCCACCGGGACCACCGTGGCGCCCATGAGCTCCATGCGCTCGACATTGGGCGCCTGACGCACGACGTCGGTGGCCCCCATGTAGATGGTGCAGTCCAGGCCCAGCAGGGCGCAGACCATGGCGGTGGCCGTCCCGTGCTGGCCGGCGCCGGTCTCGGCGATGATGCGCCGCTTACCCATCCGCTTGGCCAGGAGGGCCTGCCCCAGAACCTGGTTGCCCTTGTGGGCGCCACCATGGACCAGGTCCTCGCGCTTGAGCAGGATGCGGGCATTGCCCTCCAGCGGCAGGTTGCGCAGCTCGGTGACCGCCGTAGGACGTCCCAGGTAGCGGGTCATGAGCGTCTCCAGCTCGGCGGCGAAGGCTGGATCGGCCTGGGCGTCGATGAAGGCGTCCTCGAGCTGGTCCAGCGCCGGGATGAGCAGCTCGGGCACGAACTGGCCCCCGTAGGGTCCGAAGAAGGCCGGCAGACGCGGGTGGTGCCCCGTCTCCTGGCCGTCCCGGTCCAGGGCCGACGACGACGTGCCCTCACCCTGAGGCAGCGGTACCGCGGTGGCCAGCTCCCGCGCGGCCTCGGCCGGATCCGGGGCTCCGGACAGGGACGAGCCCACCAGGAGGGCGTCCACCAGGCCCGACAGGCGCCGTACGTCCTCGGGAGCGCCGACCCCCGACTCACCCACAAGCACCACCCCGGCCGGGGCCAGGGGAGCCATCTCCTCGGTGCGCGCCAGATCCGTGTCCAAGGTGCGCAGGTCGCGGTTGTTGATGCCGATGACCTCCGCCCGCAGGGCTGAGGCACGATGCATCTCCTGAGGCGTGGAGACCTCCGTGAGCACCTCCATGCCCAGGCTGTGAGCCAGCTCGGCCAGCTCGCGATAGACGTCGTCGGGCACCACCGAGAGCATGAGCAGGACCGCGTCCGCCCCCAGGCTGCGAGCCGCCAGCACCTGGACCTCATCGACGATGAAGTCCTTGCACAGGACGGGCACGTCCACCACCTCGCGCACAGCGGCCAGGTCGTCGAAGGAGCCATTGAAACGATCGGGCTCGGTGAGCACTGAGACCGCGGCCGCGTAGGGCGCGTACTGGGCGGCCAGCGAGGCCGGGTCGTAGTCGGAGCGGATGGTGCCGCGTGAGGGCGAGGCCGCCTTGCACTCCATAATGAGGGCCGGCTGCGGGCTGCGACCCTGGCCGCTACGGGTGCGCAGGGCGGCCGCGAAGGAGCGCTGCGAGCGCTCCAGGTCCTCGGCTCTCAGGTGCCCGAAACGGGCGCGCAGCTCATCAATGCGCTCGCGGCGCGCCTGGACGATCGAGTCCAGGACGGTGCCCGTGGCGATGAGACGCGCCTCGACCGGCTCACGGTGGGTGCGCTCGCCAGGGCCTGCGCCATCGGGTGACGCGGCGGGGACGGGGGCGGTGTCGGGGGTGGTCACGGCTTCTCCTCAGGCCGTCTCAGTGGCGAGGTCACTGGCTTTGGTCATGGACTCCAGGTGGCGGGCCACGCCACCGGAAAGGATCTGCTCCAGGGCCGCCGCAGTGCCGTCGGCGAGGCTGCCGGCCCGGCCGGTGAGGTACAGCAGGGCACCGGCATTGACGGCAATCGCGTCGCGGTGGGCGGGCCGTCCCTCACCCGAGACGGCCTCGCGCAGCAGGCGGGCGTTGTCGGCCGGCTCCCCGCCCAGCAAGTCGGCCAGCTCGTAGGCGGGCACGCCCAGGTCCGCAGGCGTGACCTCATAGGCCCGCACCCCGTCGGGCGTCGCCTCACGCACAAGAGTGGGGCCGTGGACGGCGATCTCGTCCAGGCCCGAGCCGTGGACCACGAGCGCGCGCTCGCGCCCCAGCTGGACCATGGCCTCAGCGATCATGTCCAGCATGCCCGGGTCCCACACGCCCATGAGCTGGAAGGTCAGGTGTGCCGGGTTCACCAGCGGCCCCAGGACATTGAAGATCGTGGGCGTGGCCAGCGCCTTGCGCACCGGGGCCACGTGCCGCATCGCCGGGTGGTAGGCCTGGGCGAACAGGAAGGTGAAGTGGTCACGGGCCAACAGCTCGACCGCCGTGGCCGGCTCCACGTCCAGCGGCAGCCCCAGCTCGGCGATGACATCGGCCGCCCCCGTCTTGGAGGACACGGCCCGGTTGCCGTGCTTGGCCACCGCGACCCCCAACGAGGCGGCCACCAGGCCCGCCCCCGTGGAGATGTTGATCGTGCCCACGCCGTCGCCCCCGGTGCCCACGACGTCCACCAGCGGGAAGGACACCGACGGGAAGTCCCGGGCCACCTGGCGGAAGGCGCTCGCGGCTCCGGCGACCTCCTGGGGCTCCTCACCGCGGGCGTGCAGCGCCGCCAGCAGCGCCGCCGTCTCCACCTCGGACAGCTCGCCGGCGCCCAGGGCCGCGAAGACCGTGGAGGCCTGCTCGCGGCTCAGGCGCCGTCCCTGCACCACCTCTCGCAGCAGCTCGTGCGCCTCCTGCGCCGTGGCGGCAGGCGCGGCCTGCGCAGCGGCCGGGGCCGCGCTGTTGGTCTGACTCATCGGTCTGTAGCTCCTTCGCAGGTGGTTGAGGCTGGTCGAGCGTCCGGGGGTGATTCTGCCCGAACGGCGGCTCCGACGTCGGTATGTGCGGGCTGACGGCGCGCAGGCGTGGCTCAGGGGGTCCGGGCCAGGCCGGTGGTGACGGCCTTGAGCAGGGCCGGGCCCTGTGGGGTGAGGATCGACTCGGGGTGGAACTGCAGCCCGATCGCGGGCAGCGACCGGTGCCGGGCCGCCATGACGATGCCTCCGCTTGGGTCCTCATCTGTCGGGGTAGTCCGGGCAAGGCTGACAAGTGCCTCAGGAAGTGTGCGCGTGCCCAGGGAGTGGTAGCGGGCCACGTCCAGCGGACCGCCGTCGAGGACCGCGAAGGCCTCGTCCGCGCGTCCTGCCTCAGTGACCTCGAGGCGGTCGGAACGGCCGTGGACCGGGCCGACCGGGGCGACCCGCCCGCCACAGGCCTCGACCAGGGCCTGGAACCCCAGGCAGATGCCCAGCGTGGGAATCGCCTCGTCCAGGGCGGTGGCGACGAGCTCCATGAGGCAGCCCGACGTCGCCGGGTAGCCCGGCCCGGGGGACAGGCACAGGACCGGGCGTCGTCCTGCCTGGCGCTCGGCCTCGGTGGGCTCCAGGGCGGCGAGCACCCGGGAGGCCGGCACGTTGTTGCGGTAGACCTCGATCTGGGAGCCGAGGGTCGCGAACTGGTCGACGAGGTTGTAGACGAAGGAGTCGCGGTTGTCGAGCAGAACCACTCGAGCCGGTGCCGATGCCTCGGCACGACTCCCGGTGGCCTGCGCGGTGCTCTGGCTGCTGGTGAGGGGCATGGCTCAGGCCTCCTTGCTGGTTTGGCTGCTGGTCCGGCTGCCGGTCTGGTCGATGACGAGGGCGGCGCCCTGCGCGGCGGCGACCGCTTCCAAGACGGCGCGGGCCTTGTGGACGGTCTCGGCGGCCTCGGCGGCCGGGGAGGAGGCCGCCACGATACCGGCCCCGGCCTGAACCAGGGCGGTGCCGGCAGAGACGAAACCGGAGCGGATGACGATGCAGGTGTCCAGCTCCCCGTCACCGCGGATGTCCCCCACCGAGCCGCCGTAGGAGCCGCGACGCACGCCCTCGGCCTGGCGGATGAGCTCGGCGGCCCGCAGCTTGGGGGCCCCGGTGAGGGTGCCCATCGTCATGGAGGCGCGGAAGGCGTCCAGGGCGTCGAGGTCCTCGGCCAGCTCACCGGAGACCTCCGAGACCAGGTGCATCACCCGGCTGTAGCGGTCCACGCGCAGCAGGTCCTGCACACTGCGGGTGCCCGGACGGCTGACCCGGGCGACGTCGTTACGGGCCAGGTCCACGAGCATGACGTGCTCGGCGACCTCCTTGGCGTCGGTGCGCAGCTCCAGCTCCAGGCGGGTGTCGCGCTCGTGGTCCACCGAGCCGTCGGGGTGCAGCCCGCGCGGCCGGGTCCCGGCGATGGGGCGGATGGCGACCCGGCCGCTGCGCACCGAGTACAGCAGCGCCGACTCCGGGGAGGCGCCGAAGAGCTCGAAGTCCGGGGCAGCCAGGTAGAACATGTAGGGGCTGGGGTTGGCGTGGCGCAGCACGTGGTAGGCGGCCAGCGCGTCGGGGCAGTCAATGGTGAAGCCGCGCGAGGGCACCACCTGGTAGACGTCGCCGTCGGCGATGTATCCGCGCATCTCCTCCACGACCGCCTCGAAGTCGGCGTCGGAGACGGTGGGCACCGCGTGCAGGACGGGGGAGTCGGGGCCACCGGCCGGTGCCGGTGCCTCAACGGCTGTGTCGGCAGCTGCGTTGGCGGCTGTGTCGGCGCTGTCGGCTGGGTCCTCGGTCCCGTCGATGGCGGCGGCCAACGCCTCCATGCGCCGCTCCAGGTCGGCGGCGTCGACCGAGGCCCCCACCAGGGTCGCCTCCTGGGTGGGGTGGTCGACGACCAGGATGATGCGGGCGTCGTAGAAGAGGTAGTCGGGGCAGGTGTTGGCGCCCTGGGCCACTTCGGGCAGGGATTCGAAGGTGGACAGGTAGTCGAAGGCGAAGGCCCCCGCCTCCAGCGGCAGGTGGGGGTGGTCGACCTCTGCGCGGGCCAGGAGGCGCAGCGGCTCGATCGTGGACAGGGCGGTGAGCCGCTCGCGCTCCTCGATGGACGGGTCGTCGTCGCAGATCGTGGGCAGGCTCAGAGTCAGCCGGCCGGGGCGGCGGTCGGTGACGTGCTCGGCCAGCCCCGCCTCAAGACGCGCCAGAGCCGCCAGACCATCGGCTCCGGGGCCCCCTCCGTCGACGGCGTCCAGCGCCTCAGCCATCACGGTCCCGCCCCAGCACGTCAGCCTGGCCGAGGCCTCCAGGACGGCGACCGTGGTACGCGAGGCCTTGGTCGTGATGTCGGCGCTCTCCAGCAGAACGCAGTCCACCGGCCGCACGGAGCCGCCCTGCGCGGCCAGGCCCGCAGTGGTGCGCAGCAGACCGGAGCGAGTCAGCTGCTCCAGCAGGGCACCGCCGTCGGCGTGGTAGCGCACTGAGCGCGTCAACACAGTGGGTGAGACGGTGGGCAAGGCGGCTGACGGTGCGGCCTCGGGGGCAGTGTCTGGCACGGTGGGTGACATGGGGCCTCTTTCCTGAGATCGGGGTTCAGGCGGGCCTCTCACTCATGCGTCGGGCGGGCCCGCGGTGAGCGAGCCGGAAGGTCCTAACGCGTCAGGATGATGGCGGCTCGCCTCGAGGGGAGCCACCACCACTGGCGGTCACGGAACGCTGTCATGACACCGAGGGTAGAACGAGGTCGTGACGTGACCAAATCGTCGGCCGGAGATGAGACGCCTGCCCGCACCTGTCGTGTGGCGTGCACAGGCATCGGTGCGGCTCAGGTGCTCGTCCGCGTCAGTTGCCCAGGCGGAGGGTTCTTCCACCGGTGGTGGCACTGGGCTTGGCGCTGGGCTTGCTGCTGGGTTTGGCGCTCTTGCTGCTCGCCTCGGCGACGGCGGAGGCCGCATTGACGATGCCGGCGCCGCAGGACTTCTGGTCGCACGTGGACAAGGGGGTGGCCGTGTTCTGCAGGATGGTGACGATCTCCGTGGTCTTCAGATCGGGGTTGGCGGACAGCATCAGCGCGATGGTGCCGGAGACGTGGGGAGCCGCCTGACTGGTGCCCACCATGTCGGAGTAGCCGATGCTCCGAGGCACAGTCTGCGACTCATCGGTCGTGGACAGGATCTTCGGGCTGTTCTTGTCGCTGTCTCCACCGGGGGCGGAGATCTCGACGGTGTCACCGTAGTTCGAGAAGGACGAGCGGGTCCCGGTGCTCGTCGTGGCACCGACGGTGATGACGTTCTCGCAGCTGGCAGGGGCGGCGTTTCTGGCGTCCTCATTATTGTTGCCGGCGGCCGCCACGACGATGGAGCCGCGTTCGACGGCAGCATTGATGGCCCTCTGGTAGAAGCGAGGGCAGACGCGGGCGCCGCCCACGCTCAAGTTGAGGATCTGGGCGGGGTTCTTGTTGGCCGGTGCGCCGTTGACCTTGCCGCCCGAGGCCCAGGTGATGGCGTCGACGATATTGGCGCTCTCGCCACCGCAACGACCCAGGGCGCGGACGGGCACGATCTTGGCGTCCGGGGCGACACCTGCCACACCATCGCCGTTGTTCGTGCGCGCCGCAATGGTCCCGGCAACATGGGAGCCGTGCCAGGACGACGGCCGGCCCCTATCGGCTCCGTTCGGGGCGGGGCACTCACCCGGTTCGTTCCAGTCGCCCTCGTCGTAGGGGTCGGCGTCGTAGCCGTCGTTGTCACGGGCTCTCTTGGCGTCGGAGATGAAGTCGTAGCCGGGCAGGAGCTGACCCTCGAGGTCCGGGTGGTCGGTCAGGACGCCGTTATCGATGACGGCGACCGTGACGCCCTTGCCGGTGGACTGCGACCAGGCGTTGGTGGCGTTGATCCCGTAGGAGCCCGAGGTCATGTCCCACTGCTCGGAGAAGTAGGGGTCGTTGGGGACATTGCTGTCCTGGGTGGAGGTATTGCCCAGGGCGGTGACGTGCAGATCGGGCTCGACGGCCTCGATACCGTCGGCGGCCTCGAGCGTGGAGATGAACTCCTTGACCTGATCCACGGTGAGCTTGTCACTCAGCTTCACGGCAGCCGTGCTCATGGCGTGAGCGGTCACGCTCTCCAGCTTGACCGAGAACTTGCCCGCGGCGGCGGTCAGCGCCTCCTTGTCCTTGGCGGGCAGAGAGTTGAGGACGTTCTCTCCGTAGGCCTTCGCGGAGGCGATGACCTTGCCCGCCGCCGAGTTCTCGGCGTAAGAGATGATGAAGCGGTCACTGGGCTCGGTGACCTTCGCCGCGTTGCCGTGGGCCGAGGCCGATGCCGCAGCGGTGGCCTTGTGTCCGCCGAGGACTCCGGCGCGAACCAGGCCGACGGCGATGAGACAGACTGTCGCGACGGAGGCGACGACGATGAGCAGGACGCGTTTTCTGCTGAGGGTCATGGTGGGGAGGCTTTCGGTAGGGACGTCTCGGGACAGGGAGTGCACAGGAACCCCGAATGCGACGATTCTGGCATGAGACGGCGGAAAACTCCCACCGGTGAGTGTGGGGAGGCCTCCCCAGTGGGCTCTGGGGACGGAGCTGCCCGGGTCAGACGCGCTCGCGGCGCCCGCCGCCCCGGCCACCGCGCATGACCCGACTGCGGCGAATGACCACGACAAGCGCCAGGGCCGTGAGCATCAGGAGGCAGATGAGACGCCCTGTCGGTCCGGTCAGCCAGGCCGTCAGGATCGCCATGCCGATGGTCGTGTAGACGGCGGCCCAGGCGATCGCCCCGGCGGCCGTGGCCGCCACGTAGCGGCGCAGCGGCATGCGGGCCACTCCCGCGGAGAGCTGGATGACGCTCTGGATGCCGACGGTCAGGAAGGACACCGGCACTGCCAGCACGCCCCAGCGCGCCGACCACGCCTGGGCGCGGGCGTACACGGGGGACTCGAGCAGTGAGACCCACCGGGTGCGTGCAGTGCCCGCCGTGATGCCCCGGCCGATCCAGTACATGGTGTGCGAACGCATCATGGCCAGGCACCAGAAGAACAGGAAGACCCAGGGATAGGGCAGGGAGTGGATCCGTTCCAGCATGCGAGGAAGGCTAACCTAAGTCGATCGGTGCCCGGTGGCGGGCTCGCCTATGCCCGTGCTTACGCCTGCGCCCGCGGGAGGCGTGGGGAACCGGCGCGTGGCCGCACCTCACACTGTGGGTTGGCCCGGCGGGCTGGGGCGGCGGGCCGCCGTCGTGGGAGACTTGGGCCAGACCCATGCCGGATATGAGGAAGAGCCAGGAACCGATCTCCGTGTCACCGATCCCCACACCAGAGCAGATGACCAGCGTCCAGCCCGCCGCCACCGAGCAGGCCCGGCTGCGCAACTTCTGCATCATCGCGCACATCGACCACGGCAAGTCCACCCTGGCCGACCGCATGCTCCAGGCCACCGGCGTCGTCCAGCCCCGCGACATGCGCGCCCAGTACCTGGACCGCATGGACATCGAGCGCGAGCGCGGCATCACCATTAAGTCCCAGGCCGTGCGCATGCCCTGGGCCATCGAGGGCGACGACGGCGTCACGCGCGCCTACGCCCTCAACATGATCGACACCCCCGGGCACGTCGACTTCTCCTACGAGGTCAACCGCTCCCTGGCGGCCTGCGAGGGCGCGGTCCTTCTGGTCGACGCTGCCCAGGGCATCCAGGCCCAGACCCTGGCCAACCTCTACATGGCCATCGAGGGGGACCTGACCATCATCCCGGTCCTCAACAAGATCGACCTGCCCGCCGCCGAGCCGGAGAAGCACGCTGAGGAGATCGCCTCCCTCATCGGCTGCGACGTCGACGACGTCCTCAAGGTCTCGGGCAAGACCGGGCAGGGCGTGCCCGAGCTGCTCGACCGGATCGTCGAGACCGTCCCGCCCCCGCACGGCGACCCCGAGGCCCCGGCCCGCGCCATGATCTTCGACTCCGTCTACGACACCTACCGCGGTGTGGTCACCTATGTGCGCGTCGTCGACGGCGCCCTCAAGCCCCGCGAGCGCATCGAGATGCTCTCCACCAAGGCCGTCCACGACCTGCTGGAGATCGGCGTCATCAGCCCCGAGCCCACGCCGTCGGCCGGACTGGGGGCCGGCGAGGTCGGCTACCTCATCACCGGGGTCAAGGACGTGCGCCAGTCCAAGGTCGGTGACACGGTCACCTCCGCGGCGGCCCCGGCCGACGAGCCCCTGTCGGGATACCAGGACCCCAAGCCCATGGTCTTCTCCGGACTGTTCCCGGTGGACGGCTCGGACTTCCCGGCCTTGCGCGACGCCCTGGACAAGCTCAAGCTCAACGACGCCGCCCTGACCTACGAGCCGGAGACCTCCGTGGCCCTGGGCTTCGGCTTCCGCTGCGGCTACCTGGGCCTGCTGCACCTGGAGATCATCCGCGAGCGCCTGGAGCGCGAGTTCAACCTGGACATCATCTCCACCGCCCCCTCCGTGGTCTACGAGGTGACGATGGAGGACCGCAGCACGCACACGGTGACCAACCCCAGCGAGTTCCCCGAGGGCAAGGTCTCTGCCGTCTCCGAGCCGGTGGTGCGGGCCACGATCCTGACCCCCAGCGAGTTCGTGGGCACGGTCATGGAGCTGTGCCAGTCGCGTCGCGGCACCATGCAGGGCATGGACTACCTTTCTGAGTCGCGCGTGGAGATGCACTATGTGCTGCCGCTGGCGGAGATCGTCTTCGACTTCTTCGACGCCCTGAAGTCGCGCACCCGTGGCTACGCCTCCCTGGACTACGAGGCGGACGGCTCCCAGGACGCCAACCTGGTGAAGGTCGACATCCTGCTCAACGGGGACAAGGTGGACGCCTTCAGCGCCATCGTCCACCGCGACTCGGCCTACTCCTACGGCGTCATGATGACCAAGCGTCTCAAGGACCTCATCCCGCGTCAGCAGTTCGAGGTTCCCGTGCAGGCGGCCATCGGCACCCGCGTCATCGCCCGCGAGACCATCCGGGCGCTGCGCAAGGACATGCTCGCCAAGTGCTACGGCGGTGACATCACCCGTAAGCGCAAGCTGCTGGAGAAGCAGAAGGAGGGCAAGAAGCGCATGAAGGCCATCGGCCGGGTCGAGGTGCCTCAGGAGGCCTTCATCGCGGCCCTCGGCGCGGACACTCCCACCGGCGCCAAGCCGGGCAAGTAGCGCAGCCTGCGGGCACGAGCAGGGGCGAGCAGGGCTGAGTAGGACCGAGTAGGACCAGGACGGTGCCGGCGGACGACGGAAGGACGGTTGCGGACATGAGTGACACGAGCAGGCAGACCACGGTCGACGCTGCCCTGAGCGATGACGGCTCCGGGCTGGTCCTGACCCGGGAGCTGGCCCGGGTCCTGGGGGAGCCCCACGCGGGCGCGGACGGGCGCCACCAGGACGAGCCCTCACCGTTCCACGACGGCGACCTGGTGGGGACCGTCGGCGCGGTGTGCACTGTCAAGGGGCTGCGGCCCGACGCCGGAGCGGCGGGTGTCTCAGCGATCCATAAGGGCGCCGTCGACGGGCCGGTTGAGGTGAGCCGGACCGGGATCGTCACCGACAGGCACGGGGACCGCGCCCACCACGGGGGCAGTGACAAGGCCCTCTACGTCATGAGCGCCGCTGAGCAGCGGCACTGGTCCGAGGTCCTGGGAGGTATCGAGCCGGGGCGGCTGGGGGAGAACCTCCTCATCGAGGGCGATATCGACGACGTGGAGATCGGCGCGATCCTGTCCATCGGCGACCCGAGCAACGCAGGACTGCGGGTCAGGGTGACCGGTGTGCGCAACCCGTGCGCCACCTTCGCCCGCGGTGTGGGCCGTGCGGACTGGGTGGAGGTCTTCTCGGCGCGCAACCGAGTGGGCGTCTACCTGGCGGTGCTCACCGAGGGGACGGTGCAGGCCGGCGACGAGGTGCGCGTGGTCTCCTCCCCGGGGCACCGGGTCACCTGCCGGCGCTGGTTCGCCCACCACGACCCGCGCGACGCCCAGAAGCTGCTCAACTCCGAGATCTTCGGCAACTGCGTCATCGCCGACTTCACCAAGAAGTACGTGCGGGCCGCCGCCCACGAGCAGGTCGGCTGACGGCGCCGCTCAGTGCCGGACGGCCCCGGGCAGACGGTTTCGAGACCTCACAGAAGTAAAGGACGCAAGGCTCCGCATGGCTCAGCACCACCCGCCCCGCTCCCACGCCATCCACTCCAGGGTGCGCTCCTTCTCGCGCGCCGGCGGCAGGCTGCGCCCCGTCCAGGCCGAGGCCCTGGCCCAGCTCGGCCCCCGCTACGTGGTCGACGTGCCGCGGGCCGACGCCGTGCGCACCGTGTCCCCGAGCTTCCGCCTCGATCCGGAGAAGGTCTTCGGGCACATGGGGCAGGTGCGGCCGCTGATCGTCGAGGTCGGCTCGGGCAGCGGTGAGGCGCTCCTGGCGCATGCAGCCGCCCACCCGGGGGTGGACTACCTGGCGGTGGAGGTCTGGGAGACCGCCATCGCCCGCCTGGTGACCTCGATCCACCGTCAGGGCCTGCACAACGTGCGCGTCGTCCCCGCCGACGCCTCCCAGCTGCTGGCCACGGCCCTGCCGGTGTCCTGCGCCAGTGAGGTGTGGGTGTTCTTCCCCGACCCCTGGCGCAAGCCCCGCCACCGCAAGCGCCGCCTGGTGACCACGGCCTTCGCCGACTCGGTGGCGCGGGTGCTGCGTCCCGGCGGGGTGTGGCGCCTGGCCACCGACTGGGCGGACTACGCCTGGCAGATGCGCGACGTCATCGAGGCCGTGGCGGCGCTGCCCACGGGCCTGCGCCCGGACATCACCCTGCCCTACTTCCGGCACGACGACGCCGGTGCCCGCCCCGACCTGGGGGCCGAGACTGCCGATGAGGACAGCCTGGGCAACGGCCTGGACCCCGGATCCCCGGCGGGCGTGCGCGGCGGGTGGTCGCCCCGTTACGAGGGTCGGGTCATGACCCGCTTCGAGCAGCGGGGCCTGGATGCCGGGCGCACGATCCGCGACCTGACCGCCGTGCGCACCGAGGCGGCCTGGATCCCCGAGCGGGGCGCCTCCATGCTGGATCACCTCGAGGCCGAGGGGCAGGTCTGGAACCACCTGGAGTCCCAGCCCTGGCGCCTGCGTGAGGGGCGCGGCGACGGCCTGCTGCACCCGGCGGACCGGTCGTGAGCGCAGCTGCCAGGCTGCCCCGCCGGGCCTGGCTCATGGTCATTGTCGCCGGCTTCCTCGGGTTCTGCGCGGTCCTGCGGGCACCGGTCGGCGTCATCCCGCCCCTGCTGACGCGCCTGGGGCAGGACCTGGGGATGGGGGAGGTGGCGCGCGGCGCACTGACCTCCGTACCGATCCTGTGCTTCGGGCTGCTCACCCCGCTGGCCTCGATGGTGGTGCGCCGTGTCGGCATCAACACCGCGGGCCTGCTCACCCTGGTCATGGCTCTGGCCGGGGCGCTGCTGCGCTCGGCCGGCACCACCTGGGCGGCCTTCGCCGGCACCGTCATCATCGGGGCGGGGCTGACGGTGGGCAACCTGGTGGCGCCCATGGTCATCGGCCGCGACTTCTGGCACCGCACCTCACTCATGACGGGCCTGTACTCCTCGACCTGCAATGTCATCGTCACCGCTGCCACCGCCCTGGCCGTGCCGCTGGCCCTCCTCATCGGCTGGCAGGGCTCGGCCGCCGCCTGGACCGCCATCCCGGTACTGCTGGCCGGTGCCATGTGGCTGTGGGTCTTCCCTCCCGGCAGCCAGGCGCCCCGGCGGAGTCTGCGGGAGCGGTCGGGCATGACCTCCTGGGTGACGGAGCGCTCCCTGGCCCGTCCGACGTCGTCGACCGGTGCCGCCGTCTGGAAACGTCCCCTGACCTGGGTGATGGCGGTGGCCTTCGCGGCCCAGACCTTCTCCTACTACGCGATCTCGGGGTGGCTGCCCACGGCCCTGGTCGACCAGCTCTCCATGAGCGAGTCCGGTGCGGGAGTGGCCGCCTCCGTGTTCTCCCTGCTGGGAATCGTGGGACCCCTGCTGGTCCCGGTCATGTTCGAGGCGCTGGGGTGGCCGGCCAGCAGGGTCCTGGGCGTCATCTGCGCCTGCTGGCTCATGCTGCCGGTCTGCCTGACGGTGGCCCCCGCCTACTGGTTGGTGCCCTGCATGCTCTCCGGGATTGCGCAGGGAGCCTTCTTCGCCGCCCTGTTCACCCTGGTCATCCGCCGTTCGGAGTCCGTTGACGAGAACCGCCGGACCACCGCGGTCATCCAGACGACCGGCTACTGCCTGGCCGCCGTCGGCCCGGTGGTGATGGGCTGGATCCATGAGCACAGCGGCGGCTGGGTGGCCCCTTTCGTCATGGTGGCGGGGGTGCTGGTGCTCATGACCGTGTGCGCCCAGATCGCGGCCCGCGCCGGCGACTCCGGTAGGCCTGAGCCGGCCATTCCCGCCGGCGTCCTGTCCGGCGACGACGAGCAGGCCGAGCAAGGCGGCGACCAGTGAGCCCGGCCCAGCCAGTGGGGGAGCCACTGCCGGGGATGGGGGAGCTGCCGGTGCAGGTGGCCGCCTCCGCACCGGACGGCAGTGAGCGCCCGTTCTCGGTGTACCTGCACGTGCCCTACTGCCGGGTGCGTTGCGGCTACTGCGACTTCAACACCTACACGAACCTGGCCATGGGGCAGGGCGCCTCGGCCGAGGACTTCGTGGGAACCCTCGCCGGCGAGCTGCGCGCCGCCCGCCGCGCCATGGACGAGGCGGGCCTGCCGGTGCGCGCCGCGCAGACCGTCTTCGTGGGCGGAGGAACCCCCACCATGCTGCCCGCCGCCGACCTGGTGAGCATGCTGGATCTGGTGCGCGAGTGCTTCGGGCTCGCGGCAGACGCGGAGGTGACCACGGAGGCCAACCCGGACTCCGTGGACGAGGCCGGCCTGGCGGCCCTGGCCGAAGGCGGCTTCACCCGCGTCTCCTTCGGCATGCAGTCGGCCGTGCCCCACGTGCTGAAGGTCCTGGAGCGCACCCATGAGCCTGCCCGGGTGCCCCGCGTGGTGGAGTGGGCGCGACGGGCGGGCCTCAGCACCTCGCTGGACCTCATCTATGGGGCGCCGGGGGAGTCCCTGGAGGACTGGCAGCGCTCCCTGGACGCGGTGACCCGCATCGGCCCGGACCACGTGAGCGCCTACGCCCTGGTCATCGAGGAGGGCACTCGCATGTGGGGGCAGGTCCGCCGCGGGGAGCTGCCGATGCCCGAGGACGACGACGAGGCCACCAAGTACGAGATGGCTGACGCTGCCCTGGGACAGGCCGGCTACGAGTGCTACGAGATCTCCAACTGGGCTCGGCCCGGCTCTGAGTGCCGTCACAACCAGGCCTACTGGCTCGACTGGGACTGGTGGGGCGCCGGGCCCGGAGCCCACTCCCACCTGGGGGACGTGCGCCTGTGGAACACCAAGCATCCGGTCGCCTGGGCCGGGCAGATCGCCACTGGTCACCTGCCCGTGGCCGGACACGAGGTCATCGACGCCGACTCCCGCGAGCTGGAGCGGATCATGCTGGGCATCCGCCTGCGTGAGGGCATCGAGCTGGCGAGCCTCGGGGACCGGGCAGGCGACGCTTTGTCGGACCGGCCCGATGCCGCCGGAGCCACCCCGTGGCACCTGGTGCCCGTCGTGGCCGGCCTCGTCGGCGATGGACTCCTCGACGCCGGCGCGGCACTGAGAGGCCGGGCGGTCCTCACCCTGCGCGGCCGTCTCATGGCCGACACCGTCACCCGCGCCCTGACCCAGTGAGCCCGAAGCCGATCCGAACTTCTGGTAGGTTAGGGTTTCGATCTGCAATCGAAGGAATTCTGACCGCGCTTTCCATCTGGCTCAAGCGCGTACTTGCGGCTCTCATTATTCTAGGGCCGATCGGAGCAGTTCTTAATCGTTTTTCGCAGCCCGGTGGAAACTGCGGGAGAGCCAGCAGATGGGGCAGTAAGTGGTGTCGCGTGGCGCGTCGAGGGCATCTCCTGGGCGCCACCACGGAGATCGTCTTCACGCCCCGCTTCAGTAGGATGAAGGTCCTTGCCGTGAGTAGACAGGTGCGGGCCGCTCACGATCTACCCCTGCTGATGTCTTGATATTTTCAGTGTAGTGCCAGGGAGTTGTGGCAATCTGACGGGATGACTACTCCACAGTATCCAGGTTACCCAGACGACGGTTCCCAAGTTGGTGGCGTCCCTCAGGGAGCAGGTTCCCCCGGCTACGGGCCGCAACCAGGCTACGATCCCCAGGCCGGGAGCGTTCCGGGCTACGGAGCACAGCCCGGCTACGGGGCTGGCCCCGACCCTCAACAGCAACCCGGCTATGGCCCTCAGCCCGGGGCGACGCAGGGATACGGACCTCAACCCGCTGCCGGTCCGGACTACGCCTCCCAGCCGGGGGCGGTCCCGGGCTACGGTCCCCAGCCCGGTATGGGCACCGGTGGAGGGATGCCTCTTTATCCTCCAGGTGCGATGGGAGGGGCGCCGCTGAGCGTCGGTGACGGCATGTCCTGGGCGTGGTCCAAGTTCAAGGAGAATGCGCTCATTCTCGTTGTGGGTATGGGCCTGTGGACTGTTCTTTCCAGCTTCACTGTAGAGGCCCACTACACTGTCAACGGAGAGGAGCACGGCTTCGGCCTGGGAGTTCCCTTCGGAACCTATATCGCCTTAGCCATTGGTCTCTTCGCTAGTATCGTGACCACTCACATGGCGATCAAGGTGGCCACCGGGAGGCCCTTGGCCTGGGGTGACCTGTTCACGTTCCCGAACTTCGGTGCGAGCCTTCTCGCGGCTTTTCTCACGTGGCTCGCCACGTCCGTGGGCTCCCTCCTGTGTGCTGTTCCGGGCATTATCGCGGCCTTCCTCTTCCACTATTCGGTGTACTTCACTGTGGACAAGGGGATGGACGGCATCGCAGGAATGAAGGCGTCCTGGGCCACCCTGTCCAGTCATGTCGGAGAGCTCTTCCCCTTCGCTCTGACCGGTGTTGGCCTCTACATTCTCGGCGCGATCACACTGATCGGCTGGCTGGTGACGGTCCCGCTGGTGATGTTGCTCTCCGCCTACTCCTACGTGCGCATCCAGGGCTACGACGTCGTTCGCTGACCTCATCTCCCCCAGTCTCCTTCGCGCCCCGCCAGCTCCAGCCGGCGGGGCGCGGACTTGTTGCGAGCTGGAGGGCGCACCCGCTCGGCTAGAGTGAGGCCGACGTCGCTCAACGTCGTCGTCGAGAACGATCCTTCCCCTCCCAAGGTTATCCGTGCCCCTGAGCCCCACCGCCCCTGGCCCGCGTGATGCGGGCGAGCGCCCCGTCCTCATCCTGGCGAACCTCGGCACGCCGGCGGCCCCCACGGCCAGAGCCGTCCGGCCCTTCCTGCGGGAGTTCCTCTCCGATCGCCGGATCGTCGAGATGCACCCCCTCCTGTGGCGGCCCGTCCTGGAGGCCATCATCCTGCGGGTGCGCCCTCGCGCGTCGGCGGCGAAGTACGCCACCATCTGGCGCCCCGGCGAGGAGACCAGTCGCTCGGGCTCCCCGCTCATGCACTACAGCGAGCGCCAGGGCGAGCTGCTCCAGGACGGGCTCGGCGAATCGGTCCAGGTGCGTATCGCCATGCGCTACGGGCAGCCGGCCCTGCGCCGCGTCATGGGTGAGCTCATGGAGGCCGGCTGCCGCAGGATCGCCCTCATCCCGCTCTACCCGCAGTACGCCGCATCCTCGGCCGGCACCGTCGTTGACGAGGCCGCTCGCTTCATCCTGGCCTCCCGGAACCAGCCCGAGCTGCGCACCGTCCGCTCCTTCGAGACGGCGCCCGCCTATATCGAGGCCCTCGCCACCGCCCTGGAGCAGCACTGGCAGGTCCACGGCCGCCCCGACCCGGCCGCCGGCGAGCGCCTCCTGCTGTCCTTCCACTCCATCCCCCGGGCCATGCATGACGCCGGAGACCCCTACCGCTCCGAGTGTGAGCGCACCGCCCAGCTCCTCTCCCGGCGGCTCGACCTGCCTGACGGCCTCGCCCGGCTCACCTTCCAGTCCGTCTTCGGGCCCGCCGCCTGGATCGGGCCGGCCACCATTGACACGGTCGGCGAGCTCGGTCGCGCCGGCTGCCCCCGCCTGGACGTCATCTGTCCCGGCTTCGTCTCGGACTGCCTGGAGACTCTCGAGGAGATCAACCAGCTCAACCGCGAGACCTTCACCACTGCCGGGGGCGGCAGCTTCCACTACGTCCCCTGGGGCAACGACTCCGACGGCGCCATCGCCGCCCTGGCTCAGCAGGCCAGAAAGGTGCTGGCCGGCTGGATCTGAGCCCGGCGCGGCCCCGTTGGCCGCAGCAGGCCGGAAAGTCGGTCTCAGCACGAGAGACCACAGGCCCTCACCGGGGAAACTGATGCCCGGGACGGTATGGTGACGCGAACAGTCCCGATTCTGTGAGGAAATTGCCGTGCATCTTGAGTGGTGGTCCGTCCTGCCCTTCGCGGGCATGCTCGCCTGCATCGCCGTCCTGCCGCTGATCCCGGCCACGGCCCACTGGTGGGAGAAGCACTCCAGCCAGTTGACCGTCGCCGTGGGCCTGGGGGTGTCGGTGGCCGCCTGGATGTGGGTCGCCCTGGGCTGGACGTCCGTCTTCGCCGCCGTGGTGGAGTACGTCCAGTTCATCTGCCTGCTGCTGGCCCTGTTCGTCGTCTCCGGAGGTATCTTCCTCAAGGGCGACATCCGGGCCACGCCCCGCAACAACACGATCTTCCTGGCCATCGGCGGAGTCATCGCCTCCTTTGTGGGCACCACCGGCGCCGCCATGCTCCTCATTCGGCCCCTGCTGGCCACCAACAAGGAGCGCCACTACCGGGTGCACACGGTGCTGTACACGATCTTCATCGTGGCCAACTGCGGCGGCCTCCTCACGCCCCTGGGCGACCCGCCCCTGTTCCTGGGCTTCCTGCGCGGGGTTCCCTTCACCTGGACCTTCAACCTTCTGCGCGAGTACCTCTTCGTCAACGTCATGCTGCTGGTGAGCTACTACGCCCTGGACTCCTACTACTACTCCCAGGAGCCCGCCAAGGCCGTGCACGACGACGACACCGAGATCGAGCCCCTGGGCCTCAAGGGCTCGCTCAACTTCGTCTTCTTCGCCGTCATCATCGCCGCCGTCGCCTTCGCCCCCTCCGTTGACGCTCATGCCATCGAGGAGGGGCACGCCGCCCTGGGCGATTGGATCCCCGTGCGCGAGTTCATCATGCTGGGCTCCGCGACCGGCTCCTACTTCCTGGGCAGCCGTGAGGTCCGCTTCAAGGACAACCAGTTCACCTGGGGCCCCATCGCCGAGGTCGCCATCCTGTTCATCGGCATCTTCCTCACCATGATCCCGGCCCTGCACTACCTCGACGAGGTGGCCGGCTCGCTGCCGCTCAACGAGGTCACCTTCTTCATCTTCACCGGCGGGCTCTCCTCCGTCCTGGACAACGCCCCCACCTACGCGACCTTCTTCGAGATGGCCGGCAAGGTCTCCCACCCCGGCGGCGCCGACGTTGCCGGGATTCCCGAGCTCTACCTCGTGTCCATCTCGCTGGGCGCCGTCCTGTGCGGAGCCATCACCTACATCGGCAACGGCCCGAACTTCATGGTCAAGTCCGTCGCAGAGTCCGACGGCGTCGAGATGCCGAGCTTCGGCGGCTACGTGGGGCGCTCCATGAAGCACCTGGTGCCGATCATCGCCGCCATGGTCCTGCTCTTCATCGCCCCGGGCCTCCTGTGGAAGGCCCTGGGCGGAGTGCTCACCGTGGGGCTGCTGGCGCTCGACGCCCGCCTGCTGTCCCAGTCCCGCCGCCTGGCCCTGGCCGACCAGGCCGAGGCCGCTGAGGGCTGAGCCGCCCTGCCCTCACCCGGCCCGTCTCCGGACTCGGCCGCGCTGAGCCCCTTTTCGCTCCACGGGCGGGAGGGGCTCAGCGTGTGCCCGGGGCGGTGACGAAGTCGATGAGCTCCTCCATGCGGCCCAGCAGGCTTGGCTCGAGGTCCTTGTAGGAGCGCACCGTCGCCAGGATGCGTTGCCAGCCCCGGGCGATATCGGCCTGGGTGGCGTGCGGCCAGCCCAGGGCCTCCAGGGTGCCGTGCTTGATGTCGGTGCCCCGCGGGATGTCCGGCCAGCGCTCCAGACCCACTCGGGCCGGCTTGACCGCCTGCCATACGTCCACATACGGGTGCCCCAGGACCAGCACGTTCTCCCCACCGGGCATCTCGGACACCCGCTGGGCGATCCGCGACTCCTTGGAACCGGCCACCAGATGGTCCACCAGGACGCCGGCCCGCCGCTCGGGGGCCGGACCGAAGTCGGCCATGACCTCCTCAAGGTTGTCGACGCCGTCGAGCATGAGGACGACGACGCCCTCGTGGCGCAGGTCGTCACCCCAGACCTTCTCCACCAGCTCGGCGTCGTGCTTGCCCTCCACCCAGATCCGCGAGGCGCGCGCCACCTTGGCCCGCTCACCCTCAACCGCGTAGGAGCCCGAGGCCGTCAGCCGCCTGCCGGCGGCGCTCACCGCACCGGTGGGCTTGCGCTTGCGTGCCACGGGCGGGTCCAGGATCACCGGGCGGCCCTCGATCCAGAACCCCGGCCCCAGGGCGAAGCCGCGGCGCACACCGTGGCGGTCCTCCAGGACCACGACGTGCTGGCCGCCCGACTTCTCCACCGCCACCGCGGCCCCGACGAAGCCGGTCTGGCGGTCCTCGACCACCAGTCCCGGCGTCACCGGCACGTGCACCGACTCCGGACGGATGGCGCCGGGTCCCGTGCGGTGCGGGTTCACCGACAGCACGTCCCCGCCGTAGCGGTCGCTCGACGACGGCCTGCGGGCGGCGGACCTGCTCGCAGCCGCCCCGCCGCGCGAGCGCGAACCGGCCGGGGCGCCCTGCGCCTGCTGCTTCTGCTCGGCCTCGGCGCGAGCCCTCAGGGCGGCTCGGCGGGCGGCGGTCGATCCGGGAACAGGGGAGCGGTACGGGGTGGGCGTGTTCACCCTCGGCACGGTAGGGGAAACTCACGGTCCACCGGCGGTGGACCCGCCGGACCACAGCGTAGGATGGCACTCACGTGGGGTGAGTGCTAATCGCTGGCCGCACCCCACCGGTGTGCGGGCGGCCTGCCGCCTGATACCGGCACTGATCGCGTTTCGGCACTGATGAGGGGAGGAGGACCCGTGGCCAACGACCGACGTCTCAAGGTCCTGTCCGCCATCGTCACCGACTACGTGCGCACGCGCGAGCCCGTGGGGTCCAAGGCCCTCGTGGAGCGCTACCGCCTGGGCGTGTCCCCGGCAACCATCCGCAACGACATGGCGGCCCTGGAGGACGAGGGCTACATCCACCAGCCGCACACCTCGGCCGGGCGCGTGCCCACCCAGAAGGGCTACCGGCTCTTCGTCGACGAGGTCGCCCGCATCAAGCCCCTCTCAGCGCCCGAGCGCGCCGCCATCACCGCGCTCCTGTCCGGAGCGGTCGACCTGGAACAGGTCGTGGCCCGCACCGTGCGGGCCCTGGCTCAGCTCACCGGCCAGCTCGCCATCGTCGAGTACCCCAGCCTGCGTTACGCGGCCCTCCAGCACCTCGAGCTCGTGGCCCTGGGGCCCGAGCGCGTCCTTCTGGTCATCATTACCGACACCGGGCGTGTCGACCAGCGCACCGTGACCCTCAGGTCGAGGGGCTCCCTGAGCTCCCGCCATGACGGGGGCTTCGATATCGCCGATGTCGTCGACCCCCTCGTCCTGGAGCGCCTGCGCACCCGGCTCAACGGCGCCCTCGCGGGCCGCCGCGCCGCCGACGTCGCCCCGATCCTGGCGGCCCTGGCCGAGCAGGCGTCCGCCGACGAGCGCTTCCTGCTCGAGGCCGTCTCCGACGAGCTCATCACCGCCCTGCGCCCCGACGCGGAGGAGCGGCTCGTCGTCGCCGGGACCGCGAACCTGGCCCGCGCCACCCCCGACTTCTCCTCCCTGGGGCCCCTCCTGGACGCCGTCGAGGAGCAGGTGGTGCTGCTGCGCCTGTTCACCGCCGCTGACGGCGCCCCGGCCGGCGAGAACCGGATGCGCGTGAGCATCGGCTCGGAGAACAACGACGACGCCCTGGCCGAGGCCTCCGTCGTCACCACCACCTACGGGCCGGGCACCGGTGAGGCCGTCGCCCACCTCGGGGTCATCGGCCCCACCCGCATGGACTACCCGGCCACCATGACCGCTGTCCGGGCCGTGGCCCGCTACCTGTCCCGGTTCCTGTCCCCGCCGGAGACGTGAGAACCGGCCTGCCCGACCCGCCCCAAGCGGCCCGGCCGGGCACGCCCCCAGACCACCACCGCAGAAGTCGTAGCCGTAAAGGAAGAACGCAGTGAGCAACTACTACGAGGTCCTCGGCGTCAGCCGCGACGCCAGCCCCGAGGAGATCAAGAAGGCCTACCGCAAGAAGGCCCGCCAGCTGCACCCCGACGTCGCCGGCCCCGGCCACGAGGACGAGTTCAAGGAGGTCTCCTCCGCCTACGAAGTCCTCTCCGACCCCGACAAGCGCCAAATGTACGACCTGGGCGGGGAGGACGCCGTGCGAGGCGGCGGCGGATTCGGCGGAGGGTTCGCCGGAGCCGACTTCGGCGACCTGGGCGGCATCTTCCAGTCCTTCTTCGGCGGGGGAGCGGCCAGCCGCGGACCGGCCTCCCGGGCCCGCCGCGGCCAGGACGCCCTCGTGGCCGTGGACGTGGAACTCTCCGACGTCGCCTTCGGAGCGACCCGGTCGGTCCCCATCGACACCTACGTCACCTGCACCGCCTGCGACGGCTCCTGCTGCGCACCGGGCACCGAGCCGGTCACCTGCTCCCAGTGCAACGGGGTCGGCAACGTCCAGCGCATGACCCGCACCCTGCTGGGACAGGTGATGACCTCCTCGCCCTGCCCGGGCTGCCAGGGCTACGGCACCGTCATCGTCACCCCTTGCAAGGACTGCTCCGGCGAGGGCCGCACCCGGGTGCGCCAGGACCTGGAGGTCTCCATCCCCGCCGGGGTGTCCACCGGGACCCGTATCCGCATGTCGGGGCGCGGCGAGGCCGGCCCGGCCGGTGGCCCTAACGGCGACCTCTACCTGGAGATCCACGAGAAGCCGCACGAGTTCCTCGAGCGCGACGGTGACGACCTCTACACCGAGCTGCGCGTGCCCATGACCGCGGCCGCCCTGGGTGCCGTCTTCCCGCTGCAGACCCTCGACGGCGAGCAGAACGTCACCGTCAAGGCCGGCAGCCAGCCCGGCGACGAGGTCGTCCTCGACGGCCTGGGCGTGGGACGCCTGCGCCGCAAGGGCCGCGGGGACCTGCACGTGTCCATCGTCGTGGAGACCCCCACGCGCCTGGACGACCGTCAGCGTGAGCTGCTGTCCGAGCTGGCCCGCCTGCGCGGGGAGGACGACGTCGAGCCCGTGCGCGACTCGAGTGTCATGGGCAAGCTCAAGGAGCGCTTCTCCGGGCGCTGAGCAGGCGACCCGTAGCTAAGCGGTCTGAGGCGTCTCGGGCCAGTAGTGGGAGTCGGGGGTGGCCCGGGCCCCGAAGATCGCCTGGCCGACCCGCACGCAGGTGGAGCCGCCCTCGATGGCGGCCTCGAAGTCCCCGCTCATTCCCATCGACAGCAGTCCGTCGCCGACGGTGCCCGCTTCGAGGGCGGCATCGCGCAGCCGGCGCATGACGCTGAAGCACTCGCGCACCCGTGCCTCGTCACTGGTGTTGGCGGCCAGGGTCATGAGCCCACGCACCCGCAGCGAGGAGTAAACCGGTAGCGCTGCGAGGAAGCCTGCGACGTCTTCGGGCTCCAGCCCGAACTTACTGGGCTCGCCCGAGGAGTTGACCTGCACGTAGACGTCCAGGCCCCGCCCGGCCGCCTGGAGGCGCCGGTCAAGGGTCTCGGCCAGGCGCAGGGAGTCCAGGGCCTGGAACTCGTCAGCGAAGGCGGCCACGTTCTTGGCCTTGTTCGTCTGCAGGTGGCCGATGACCGACCAGGAAATGCCCAGGTCCGCCAGGTTCTCACTCTTGCGCTGGGCCTCCTGGACCTTGTTCTCACCCATCTGGGTGATGCCCGCGGCGAAGGCGGTGCGCAGGCGCTCCTCGGGGACGGTCTTGGTCACCGGCAGCAGACGGATCTCGGCGGCGTCGCGGCCGGCGCGCTTCGCGGCGGTGTCAATCCGGGCGCGGATGGCGGCCAGGTTGCGGCGGAAGTCTTCCACCGTGACGGCGGTGGTGTAGGCGGGGGATGGGGACGACTGAGGGGACTGGGCGGCGGCTGAAGGCTCGGTCATGGTCACTGACGCTAGCACCGCCGGCGGACACCGGTTCGATACGGCCCGTAGGCTGGAGCCGTGACCGCACCCGTCTTCCTCTTCACGCCCGAGACCATCGAGCCCGCCGACGCCGTCGCCTCGGCCGCCTTCGGCACCGTCCTCATGCTCACGGGACCCGAGGCCCGCCATGCCGTGACCGTCAAGCGCCTGCGTGCCCAGGAGCGCGTGGACCTCGTTGACGGCGCGGGCCTGCGTCTGGTCTGCGAGGTGACCGGGGCCGGTGTCGGAGGCGCCAAGGACCGTCTGGCCGTGCGGGTCCTGGAGCGCGTTGAGGAGCCCGAGCCGCCGCTGCGGCTGACCCTCGTTCAGGCCCTGGCCAAGGGCGGGCGCGACGAGCAGGCCGTGGAGACCGCCACCGAGGTCGGGGTGGGGCTGGTGCTGCCCTGGCAGTCCGAGCGCTGCGTGTCCGTGTGGCAGGGCGCCAAGCAGGCCAAGGGACGCCAGCGCTGGCAGGCCACCGCCCTCCAGGCCGCCAAGCAGGCCCGGCGGGCCCGCGTCCCCGAGGTCGAGGAGGTGCGGGACACCCGCAGACTGGCCGACTGGGTGGGGCAGACGGTTCGCGGCGGGGGAGTGGTGCTGGTCCTGCACGAGGAGGCCAGCACCCCGATCAGCACCGCGATGGAGTCGGTGCGTCTGCCGGGGCCGGGAGAGGCGCCGCTGGCGCTGGCCGTCGTCGTGGGGCCCGAGGGCGGTATCAGCCCCGAGGAGACGGCGGCCCTCGAGGCCGCCGGGGCGACGACGGTGCGACTGGGCCCCCACGTCATGCGCACCGCCTCAGCCGGCCCCGTCGCCCTGGCCGTCCTCGCCCACGCCAGCGGCCTGTGGGAGTGAGACACGCGAGTGCGTTGCTCGAGTCCCGGCCAAGAAATGGAATGAGCTGCCTTCACAAGGGTATGACCGTCATACATACTGTGAGTATGAGCAGCATGACGACGATCAAGGTGGAGCGCAGCACGAGGGACGGCTTGCGGGCCCTGGCGTCAGAGCGCGGGGTGACCATGGATGCCGCGCTCAAGGAGCTGCTCGAGGAGGCGGCACGTGAGCGGCGCTTCGCCGAGGTGCGGCGTGCGATGGAGGCTCACCCACCGGACGAGACCTATCTCAAGGAGCTCCGTGAGTGGGAGTCGGAAGCATGGAGCTAGCAGCCCCGGTTGAGCCGGGCGAGGTGTGGTGGGCACTTCCCGATCCTGCTGTCGGGCGAGAGCAATCCGGGCGTCGTCCGGTCCTCATTGTGTCCGATGAACGATTCCATCGAACGGTGACGTCGCTTGTCGTCGTGGTTCCCGTGACAACGAAGGATCGGGGCTGGCCGAATCACGTGGAGCTCAATGCGGGAGTAGGGATGGAACAGCGATCGTTTGCCATGACCGAACAGGTGCGCACGATCTCGCGTCAGCGTCTCACCAAGAAGATCGGAGTCGTGGAGAGAGTTGTCCTTCGGAACGTGCGTGAATGGCTGGTCGACTACATCAGATAGGGATCGCCGAGAGGTTGCAGGAACAATGAAACTGGCGGCACCTGCCTGCGTCCGGAGGGTCGCGCGGCGGTTGGGAGGCGTAGCGCGGCTGCTTCCCAACGGAGCGGCTTGCGGGCATGCTCTGACCATGAGCGAGACGAGTGAGCGATGAGCCCGCGGGGGCGGCGGCCGGCGGGGAGCCCGGACACGCGTGAGGCCATCCTGGCGGCGGCCCGCACCGCCTTCGCCCGCGACGGATACCAGACCTCCCTGCGTGGTATCGCGCGCGATGCCGGCGTCGACCCGGCCCTGGTCCACCACTACTTCCCGGACCGGGCCACGCTCTTCGCCAAGGCCGTCATTGAGTCGACCGCCGGGGTCGATGCCAACCTCATGCACCGGGCGGCCTCCATCACCGAGCTCGAGCCCGAGCAGCTGGGGGAGGGGATCGTGCGCGCCGTCGTTAGTCTGTGGGACGAGGCGGGCGCGGACCGCTTCACGGCGGTCATTCATGCCGCGCTCGGCCAGGGCAGTGACGTCGAGCCCTTCCGAGACTTCATCGCCACCGGGGTTCTCTCGCCGATCGTCACCCACTTCTGCCCCGACCGCCCCGAGCTGCGTGCCCAGCTCATCGCCAGCCAGATCATCGGACTCGGCCTGGCCCGCTGGGTCGCCCGCATGGACCACATCGCCGCCCTCGACGCCGAAGCCCTGGTTGCGCTCGTCGGCCCCACTATCCAGCGCTACGCCTTCGACGACCTGCCCGACGTCACTGATCCCGCCTGATCACTGAGATCGGCTCGGTCTCTGAGCCGAGTTTTGTCCGTTTGGGACGGCTTTGAAGCTGTGATTCTGGCCTGGGGCTCAGCTAAACCACCCTGACCTGCACGGATGGGAACCGCTCTGGCTGAAGGGGTATTCAAAGTCGTCCCATCTGGACAGTTTCCAGCCCCAGGCTCTGGACAGGGGGTCGCCGTCAACCTATATTCATCACATGATGAAAAGCGATGAAGGAGACGCGCCCCGGGAGTCGGGGGCCAGCAACCAATCGCACGACTCCAGTCGAGACATCACGGCCTCTGCCTCCTCGGCGCAGCCGGCCGTCACCGCGACGGACCTGCGCGTGAGTCGCGGGCGCAAGGAGATCCTCCACGGCCTGGACCTGAATCTGGCGCCCGGCACCATCACCGGCCTGCTCGGCCCCTCGGGCTGCGGCAAGACCACCCTCATGCGCACCGTCGTTGGGGTTCAGCGCTACCGCGGACAGATTGAGGTCCTCGGGCACGCCCCCGGCGCCGCCGCCGTGCGCGGCCGGGTCGGCTACGTCACCCAGGACCAGGCCGTCTACAGAGACCTGACCGCCCGCCAGAACCTGCGCTACTTCGCCTCCCTGGCCGGCAGTCGGGCCCGCGACCTGGATGAGGTCCTCGACGTCGTCGGGCTGACCGCTCTGGCCGACCGGCCGGTGTCCACCTACTCCGGCGGCGAGGCCGGGCGCGTGAGCCTGGCCTGCGCGCTCGTGGCTGACCCCGACCTGCTCGTCATGGATGAGCCGACCGTCGGTCTGGACCCGGTCACCCGCGAGGAGCTGTGGACCACCTTCCACGCCCTGGCCGAGCGCGGCGCCACCCTCCTGGTCTCCAGTCACGTCATGGACGAGGCCTTCCGCTGCGACCAGGTCCTCCTCATGCGCCAGGGCCGCATCCTGGCCACCACCACGGCCAAGGACCTCCTGGCCAGCACCGGGGCGGACACGGTCGACGCCGCCTTCCTAGCCGTCATCGCCGACTCCGAGAACCAGACTGAGTAGAAAGGAGGGCAGCGCTGATGCACCTGCGCACCTACCTGGCCACCACCCGCCGCATCCTCACCCAGCTGCGCGCCGATAGGCGAACGGTCGGTCTCATCGCGATCGTGCCCGCCGCGCTGCTGACCCTGCTGTACTTCGTCTACCGCGACTATCCCGGCGCGGACCTGATCTTCAACCACATCGCCGTTTCCATGATGGCGATCCTGCCGACGACGGTCATGTTCCTGGTCACCAGCGTCGCCATGCTGCGCGAGCGCGTGAGTGGTACCTTGGAGCGGTTGTGGACCACTCCGATCCACAGGGCTGACCTCCTGTTCGGCTACGCCACCGCCTTTGCGCTGACCGCTGTCATCCAGTCCCTCATCCTGTGCGCTGTGGCCGCCTGGGGGCTGGACGTGGACATCTCCGCCGCCTGGGGGTGGGTGGTGCTCACCGCACTGATCGACGCCTTCGTCGGGGTGTCCCTGGGGCTGCTGGTCTCGGCCTTCGCGCGCACCGAGTTCCAGGCCGTCCAGTTCATGCCGGTGGTCATCGCGCCCCAGCTGTTCCTGTGCGGGCTCCTGGTCAGCCGCGACCAGCTGCCGCGCGCCTTGGAGGTGGTGGGTGACGCTCTGCCCATGAGCTGGGCGGTCGACGCCGTCACCGAGCTCACCACGGCCAGCGAGCCCTCCGACGATTTCTTCCGATACCTGGCCTACCTGATCTGCTTCGGCCTGGTGGTCCTGGGGGTGGCGGCCTCCACCGTGCCGCGCAAGACCCGCTGAACCGGGAGGAGCCAGCAACGGTGGGGGCGAGGGCGAGGACTGTCGCGCCCGCCGCGCGGTAGTGCAGGTGGGGTTAGGGTTGCCTTATGTGGATTGTCTTCGCCTGCGGATCAGCGCTTTTTGCCGGCATCACCGCCGTCCTGGCCAAGGAGGGGATCCGCACCACCGACTCGACCGTGGCGACGGCGCTGCGCACTGTCGTGGTGCTGGCGGGCGCCTGGGGCATGGTGTTCATCGTCGGATCACAGGCCGAGTTGGCCCACCTCGATGCCCGCAGCACCGGGCTGCTGGTGCTGTCAGGGGTGGCGACCGGGGCCTCCTGGCTGTGCTACTTCAAGGCGCTCCAGCTCGGCAGCGTCAGCAAGGTGGTGCCGATCGACAAGCTGAGCACGGTGCTGACAGTGCTACTGGCCCTCATCTTCCTGGGGGAGAGGGTGAGCCTCATCGGGGCGCTCGGGATTGTGCTCATTGCGGCCGGGACACTGTTGATGCTCGACGCCGATGACCTGCGTGGCCTGCCCCGGGCCGTGCGCGACGGCGGGGGCTGGCTGCTCTACGCGCTCGGCTCAGCCTTTTTCGCTGCGCTCACCGCGATCCTCGGTAAGGCAGGCATCACCGGGGTGGAGTCCAACCTCGGTACCGCGATCCGCACCGGGGTGGTCCTGGTGATGGCCTGGGTGATGGTGGCCGTCACCGGCAAGCTGCGGGAAGTCCGCAGCGTTCCGCGTGGTGAGCTCGGCTTTGTCCTGGCCTCCGGGGCTGCGACGTGTGCCTCCTGGCTCTGCTACTACCGGGCACTTCAGGACGGCCCGGCCAGCGTGGTCGTCCCCATCGACAAGCTGAGCGTCCTGGTCACCGTCCTCTTCTCCGCCCTCGTCCTGCGAGAGGCCGTCAACAGGCGGTACCTCGTCGGGTTGGCGCTCCTCGTCGGTGGGACTATCGCGATGGTGCTCTAAGCGTTGCTCACCGCGAGGCTTGGTGTCAGATGTACTTGGAGCGCTGGATAGGACGTTCGTACTTGGTGCCTCCACTTGGTGTCTTAGTGCTCCAGCTCGGCGGTCTAGTGCCTCGCTTGGTGCCCTGACAAGCCGACTTAGTGACTCGACTTAGTGATCCGACTTGGTGACTTAGTGACCCAACTTAGTGATATGAACGTTGACTTAGTGAGTCGACGTAGTCAGCGATCTGGGCGACCCCCATCTCTGGGAGCCTCCTCATGCGGTCGACGAGAACACCGAGGCATGGCGGGCGCGGTGGCCAGCGTCAGTAGTGAGACGATGACGGCGCCGGCTGCTCTGTGTACTCGGTTCACTTTTCTTCGCTGCGCTCACCGTGATCCTCGGTAAGGCCGGCATCACGGGTGTGGAGTTCAACCTCGGTACCGTTATCCGCACCGGGGTGGTTCTAGTAATGGCCTGGGTGGTGGTTGCTGCTACCAGGAAACTCCGGGACGTTCGTGCGATCCAGCATGGTGAGCCGGGCGTTGTCCCGGATTCTAGGGTGATTAACTGTGTCTCTTGGCTCGACGACTACCGGGCGCTCCAGGACAGCCCGGCCTGCGTGGTCGCCCCCATCGACAAGCTGAGCGTCCTGGTCATCGTCCTCTTCTCCGCGCTCGTCCTGCGGGAGGCTGTCAGCCCTGACTCCTGGCGCCTTAGTGTCCTGCGGGTCTGTAGGGATTTGAGGATTTCGGCTGCGGTCTGGGTGAGCTGGGGCTGAGCAGTGATTTGGTGGCCGTTGAGGTTGATGGTGACCTCC
>NZ_KV789133.1:175565-175911 GCF_001807465.1 Actinomyces sp. HMSC08A09
GACCACGGTCAGGTGGGCCTCGATGGCGTCTCGGGTGTGGTGGAAGACGGGGCGGGCCCTCAGGTCGTGCTTGCTCATCGGCGAAGGACTGCCCGGGCGTGCTACAGCTCGTGGTAGGAGGAGACGACCTCACCAGCGTCCATCAGGTGCGAGGGGATGTTGGTGACGTAGCCCTTGAGGCCTACCAGGGACCGGGCTCTGGCGATGGAGGCCTCATCAAGGACCTGATCGCCTTGATGGACGGTGACAAAACGCGTGCCCTTGGGACGCTTCTCACCGGCGACGGATGGCACGGGCGCGGTTGGCCTGAGCTATGAGGGTCTGGTTGTCCCGGGCCGCACGCTTC
>NZ_KV789133.1:175931-178297 GCF_001807465.1 Actinomyces sp. HMSC08A09
GGCCTTGCGGCTCTTGTCCCGCTCGGTGTTGGAGCCTCTTTTGGGGGTGATGGTGTCGATGACCTGCCCATCGGTAAAGGCGTCGCCTTCCCAGTGGAAACGTCGTGCCGATATTCGTCACAGCGATTTACTTCTTGACTTAAGCGTCAAAATCTCCATAAATCAAGAGCAGGTTACCACACTGCATAGCGATCTGCTAGAATCACAAAACCTCTAAGACGCCCCTGAGAGATAGCCTCAATAATTTGGTGCTACTGCCTTTCGATTTGAGTTCAGGTGGAAATAGCGCAAATGCAACCCCTAGTTGCAAATCCTGAAATGTTCCTCGAACTCGCTGAGATCAAGGATTGCTCGCCTAATTGACCTCAGGTCGAGTGTTGGAATGTCTATATTGTCCGATAGTTCAGACGCTGTGTCTGTGTTTTCTGTCAGGTCGAAAGCGAGCAGCGAGTTTGGTGCAGTCTTTGTTTTCATAAGGTCGATATATGCGCCATAATCGATCGCCCAAACATCGTATCTCTCTCCTGGTCGATCCTTTGCTGAGTAGCCTCGACGAACGAGGTGAAGAACTCTCGAGTTGTATAGAAATAAAATTAGTTCATTGGAGGAGTTCTCTTGAGGAAGTAGGAATGCTCGAGACTTTTTTTCGCGAATCACTTTGTCTATTGACCAGTTTAGCAAGTTGAGTGCATTCGTTTTGTTGCTGATAGCTGTCGCTTTGTCTGTTTGGAACCACTGGCGTGCCGCTGATCGAATATTGTCCACCGAAATTTTTTCATTTCTCGCATTAATTGCAGCCTTGGCTGCAATGTTGATTGCATCTCTTGGGATCCCTTCGGCCGCCCTAACCAACTCTTCGAAAGACCTCTTTTCGGTGAATGCAAGCCTGACTAGATCCTTTTCTGACTTTAGTTCAGTCAGGAACGCAAAGCGACTTTCGTCAACTGACTTTAAGTGCTTAAAGAAAAGCTGGCGAAAAAATTCTGTGGACTGAGATTCGTGCCCTTCATAAATGAGAAATTCATCCAGATTGAGATCTGCAGAGAAGTCGGCCCCTAGTTCTATGCCAATACTCTGTCCATTAATTTCCGTACGAAAATTAGATTCCTGTTCAATGGCACCAATTTTCACCGTGAAGTTCGGAATGGGGCACAGGCATCTGACTAGAAACTCGGAAATTATGGGTTGAATATTGAGAGGAATAGAGCTCCATTCGTCAAGCAATATCCAGATCCTGCGTGATGACGCAGAACTAATCGCTCTTAAAGCGCTCGCAATATCTGAGAAATTCAGGCGAACGCTCTCTGTTCCTGAACGCTTAACTTCATCAAGTGTTTTATGGGAGTTTGAATATTCGCTGCCGAGTTTCAGTCCTGCAGAAGACAGTGAAGTATGCAGTTTTAAGTCACCGCCATGGGTGTCTTGCGTTTCCGTTACCGTGCGTTGCTCGATACCGCCATCTACCGAAACTGTCGTAATGGAAGTAACGAGGTTGTCTAGTTTGTCAATAAAATAGTTATCTTCAATGAGGTTAGGGTCGTCAATTACTATCGTCAGCAGAGAATCATGAAGCATGTGAAGCAGGTCGATCAGCAGATTCTGTGCTTTTTGTGTGATAGACTCGCCAGAGTCTCCAATTATCGTTCCAGGTGAGCCGATCGTCCGAAGGTCAATATACACAGGAATATCTGACGAGGAAGTTATCACCGATTCTAAGTAACGCAAAGCGTGTGTTTTTCCGGTTCCTCGACGTCCGTATATCACTTGGTTGTCGATTGATTTTAATGGGATAGTAACTCCCGAGTCGGCAAAAGTGTTGCGCAATGTTTTGTTGTCGCTCTTCTCTGCTCGGCGAACAATTGAATAGAGGGCGGAATTGATGCCATTACCTTGGTTCGACATAGCGCTTCCTAAATACGCTTGAGAGTGATAAATGAATATCGGAGATTAAGGTGTGAAGTCTAGTTAATTTACGTGGTAATTCCTTCTGCAGGCCATTCTGAGAGATAGATTCCTACCGTCAATGTCCATGTTGGACAGGGTGTTGTGGCTGTGAGTCTACTACAGGGGTGCTAAGGTCTGAAAGTGTTGTGGGCTGTTACAAGCAGTTAGCCTCGATCTTTCGTGGTCTGGTTGAGTGGGTTTGGGTGGCGTCGTTGCCGGTGTCGTGGGGTTGATTATGCCGGTTGGGTGTGGCGGTCTGCCGCGTGTCGTCTCGCGGTGGTCGGGCCTTTCCAGGGGCCAGGGGGTCCTTCAGGATCGTGGCGGGCAGGAGATGAGTTCCGCGTGTCTACGGGGCGGGGAGTGCCTGGAGGTGCCCGAGCCCGGCAAGCAGGAGGTTGGTCCAGGGGTGGTCGGCCTTGTAG
>NZ_KV789133.1:178317-179518 GCF_001807465.1 Actinomyces sp. HMSC08A09
CGGGCGATGACGGCGGGGATGGCCATCAGCCGCAACCGGATCGTCCGGGGCTCCCAGGCGCGGGCGGGGGCGTCGGCCAGGGCGAGCAGCTGGGAGAAGGCCAGCAGGCCGGCGGGCCAGGGCCACGATCAGGCACCAGATACGGTTCTGAGCGAACCCCTGCAAGGGGAAGCGGTCAAGCCCGGTGTCCTTGGCACAGCGGATACGGTCCCCTGGCAGCGGGCCCGTAGCCGGTGGCGGACCTCGAGGTCGGCGAGCTGGCCCACTTTTGTGTTGGTGGCGAAGGCGGTGAGCCGGTAACCGCCCACGTCCTCGAAGCGCAGCTGAGCGCCCTGATGGGGCCGCTCTCGGCGCATGATCACCCGCATCCCCTTGGGCCAAGCGGTCAGGTCCAGCAGGTCGGCGGGTCTCAGCGACGTCCGCACCCTGTCTAGGCTCACCGTCGGTGTTGTACACGGGGGTCCAGGCGGCCTCGGGGATGGTGTCGTAGATCTGCGCCGTGTGGTCCGGCAGGGTGAACCCCGCGCTGTAGGACACCCGCCGGCGGGTGAGGAGCTCGATGGTCTCCTTCGTGCCTCCGGCCCCGTCGATGCGCACCAGGAACCGCCGCCCGGGCCGGGGTCCCAGTCCGGCCTGGTCCAGGGCTCGGCGGATGATCTCGACGTGGTCGGCGGCGGTGTTCGACCCGGCGTTACCGGGCCGCAGCATGATCACCGCACACTCACCGGCGGCCCCTTGGCCGGTTCCGTGGTCGATCCAGGCGATCAGGGGGTGGTAGCCGAACCCCTTCTTGAAGGTCGGGGCCGCGCCCTCCTTGTCAGAGTGGACATTAACCAGGGTGGCGTCGACGTCGATCACCAATGGGTGGGCCGCCGAGATACCAGCCGTGGGGGCGTCCGCTCCGGCCAGGGCCCACGCCCGCTGCCGCACCACTGTGCGGGCCCGGTTCACGGCGGCCTCGACCGCCTCGACGTGGCCGGCCAGGGTCCCCACCAGCCGACAGACTGTGGGGTCGGAGGCCACCGGCCCGAAGACCTCCCCCTGGCATCGCAGCAGGGCCACATCCGACAGGCACCTGCCGCCCAGGGCCACGCACACCGCCAGATCCAAGATGATCTTGCCCGGGTCGTGCACCGCCCACGACCATCGCCACGCAGACAGTGCCCGCGAGAGCTCGTCGCCCAGGCCCGTGACCCTGCTC
>NZ_KV789133.1:179538-211957 GCF_001807465.1 Actinomyces sp. HMSC08A09
CCGCCACCACAGACGGGTACAACCCGCTATTCTTCACCACGAAGGTGCTCCTCTCCTGGTCATGCACGGACCTAAGCAATCCGCATTATCCCAGGAAAAGGAGCACCTTCACCCCACTTTCAACACCTCAACAATGAAAACCCGAGGCTAGTCGCTCTGGGAGTGGCCTTCCTTGTAGCGGAGGCCGACGATGTGGGTGTGGTAGTTAATGTAGCGACGACGTCATGGCGCAGCATGCGTGCCAGCACGGCTTAATGTGCCCTCGGCGTCTCCGGGGCCGATCATCTAGGATCGACCGTGATGACGACACCGCCCACCGCAGCAGCCGGTTCGCCGGCGATGACCTCCTCAGTCGATAGCCCCTTGAGTCCCGCAGGTTCCGCATCCCCGGCCGTCTCAGCAATCGACTCGGCTGCTGCCAGCTCCGCTTCCACCACCCCCGACGCCACCGTGGTCCGCACCCTCACCCTGCCCGAGGACGTCGCCCCGGTGACCCTCCTGGGCGCCCGGGACGAGGTTCTGCGTGCCATCGAGAAGGGTTTCACCGACGTCGACATTCACGTGCGCGGCACCGCCGTCACCGTCTCCGGCCCCGCCGCCCGCGTCGACACCGTCGTCGTCCTGCTCTCCGAGCTCATCGACGTCGCCCGCACCGGCACGCCCCTGACCGCGGACGCCGTCGAGCGCGCCGTCGGCCTGCTGGAGACCTCCACCCGCCCCACCGAGGTCCTCACCGACGACATCCTCACCTCCCACGGCCGCACCATCCGCCCCAAGTCCCTCGGCCAGAAGGCCTACACCGACGCCATCGAGGAATCGACCATCACCTTCGGCATCGGCCCCGCCGGCACCGGCAAGACCTACCTGGCCATGGCCAAGGCCGTCGACGCCCTGGCCCGCAAGCGCGTCTCGCGCATCATCCTGACCCGCCCCGCCGTCGAGGCCGGCGAGAACCTCGGCTTCCTGCCCGGCAGCCTCACCGACAAGATCGACCCCTACCTGCGGCCCCTCTACGACGCCCTCCACGACATGCTCGAGCCCGAGGCCCTGCCCCGCCTCATGGCCGCCGGCACCATCGAGGTCGCGCCCCTGGCCTACATGCGCGGCCGCACCCTCAACGACGCCTTCGTCATCCTCGACGAGGCCCAGAACACCAGCCCCGAGCAGATGAAGATGTTCCTCACCCGCCTCGGCTTCGGCTCACGCATGGTCGTCACCGGAGACATCTCCCAGGTCGACCTGCCCGGCGGACGCGAGTCCGGCCTCATCGTCGTGCGCAAGATCCTCGCCGGCGTCGACGGCATCAGCTTCTGCGAGCTTGGATCGGCCGACGTCGTACGCCACCGCCTCGTGGGCCGCATCATCGAGGCCTACGCCCGCCACGACGCCGAGGTCGCCGCCCAGGACGCCGCCGCCCGACCCGCCGGACCGCCTGGCCGCAGCGGCCGCAACAGCCAGTACCGTCGGGGGAGCAGCAACCGCCCCGCCCGGCCTTACTCGGAGAGGAACCCGCATGACCACTGAGGTCATCAACGAGACCACCACCGTCATCGACGCCGCCGAGTTCGCGGACCTCGCCGACCACGTCCTGACCGCTATGCACGTCAGCCCCGCCGCCGAGCTCAACATCATGTTCATCGACCCCGAGCCCATGGAAGAGCTCCACGTGCGCTGGCTCGACCTGCCCGGCCCCACCGACGTCATGAGCTTCCCCATGGACGAGCTGCGCCCCGGCTCAGCCGACTCACCCACCCCCGCCGGCACCCTGGGCGACATCGTCCTGTGCCCGCAGGTCGCCGCCAAGCAGGCCCTGGCCGCCGGCCACTCCGCCGTCGAGGAGATGCTCCTGCTCACCGTCCACGGCATCCTCCACCTCCTGGGCTACGACCACGCCGAGCCCGAGGAGAAGAAGGAGATGTTCGACCTCCAGCGCCGCCTCCTGCTGACCTTCCTGGCCGAGCGCGGCAAGTGAGCCCCGCGTGACCGGCATCCCCACCGCCGCGCTCATCGCCTGCGCGGTGATCGTCCTGGCCCTGGGTGCCCTCCTGTCAGCCGGCGAGTCCGCCCTGCTGCGCTTCACCCGCGCCGCCGCCGACGACCTCGTTGAGGAGGGCCGCCGCGGAGCCACCCGGGTCCGCCGCCTGGCCGAGCACCGCACCCGGGTCCTGGGCGCCCTCAGCGTCGCCCGCGTCGCCGTCGACATGCTCGCCGCCGTCCTCATCACCCTGGCCGCCTCCGGGCTCGTGCGCGCCTGGTGGCAGGTCCTCGCCCTGGCCCTGCTGGCCAACATCATCCTGCTGGGCGTCGTCGTCGGCTTCTCCCCACGCACCTACGGCCGGCGCAACCCCGCCGGCACCCTGCTCGCCCTGGGCGGCCTGCTCACCTGGGTCGACGTCCTGGCCGCCCCCCAGCGCCGCCTCGTCTCCCGCACCCGCCGCCCCGAGTCCGCCCCCACCGACGCTGAGACCCGCGAGGCCGTCAACGAGGACCTACGCGAGATGATCGACGAGATCGGCGAGACCGACACCATCGAGGACGAGGACCGCGAGATGATGCGCTCGGTCGTCGAGCTCGGCCAGACCCTCGTGCGCGAGGTCATGGTCCCGCGCACCGACATGGTCACCATCGACGCCCACAAGCCCGCCTCCGCCGCCATGCGCCTGTTCATCCGCTCCGGCTACTCACGCGTCCCCGTCATCGGGGAGGACGCCGACGACGTGCGCGGCATCCTCTACCTCAAGGACGTCCTGCGCCGCCTGGCCGCCCACCCCGAGCACGAAGCCCTCGCCGTGGCCGGATTCGCCCGGGACGCCGAGTACGTCCCCGAGATGAAACCCGCCGACGACCTCCTGCGCGAGATGCAGACCGGCCGCTTCCACATGGCCCTGGCCGTCGACGAGTACGGCGGCACCGCCGGCCTGGTCACCATGGAGGACCTCCTGGAGGAGGTCGTTGGCGAGCTCACCGACGAGCACGACCCCGAGCTGCCCGAGGTCGTCGAAGTCGCCCCCGGCACCTACCGCGTCCCCGCCCGACTCGCCCTGGACGAGCTCGGCGAGCTCTTCGACCTCGAGATCGACGACGACGACGTCGACACCGTCGGCGGCCTGCTCACCAAGGCCATCGGCCGCGTCCCCCTGCCCGGCGCCGCCGGAGACACCCAGGGCGTCCACCTTCAGGCCGAGGAGGCCACCGGCCGCCGCCGCCAGGTCTCCACTATTCTCGCCTCGCGCACCCCCGCCCCCGAAGAGGACACTGATGACTGACACCGCCGACCAGACCGCCCCCGAAGCCCGTGACGACCAGCCCCAGGCCCCCGGGGAGACTCCCGAGGAGCTGCTCGCAGAGTCCCTCGAGATGCCCGCGCCCGGCCCCGCCCCGGTCGGCTTCCGCTTCCCCACCGACGCCGAGCTCATGGACGGCCCCAACCCGCTCACCGACCCCGACGACGAGGAAGACGGCGAGGACGAGCCCGGCGACGACTCTGCTGACTCCACCCGCGTCGAGATCGTCGTCCCCGACTTCCCTGAGGACTTCCGCGCCGGCTTCGCCTGCATCGTGGGCCGCCCCAACGCAGGCAAGTCCACCCTCACCAACGCCATGGTCGGCGCCAAGATCGCCATCACCTCCGGGCGCCCCCAGACCACTCGCCACAACGTGCGCGGCGTCATCCACAAGGACAACGCGCAGATCGTCCTGGTCGACACCCCCGGCCTCCACCGCCCCCGCACCCTGCTGGGTAAGCGCCTCAACGACCTGGTGCGCGAGACCCTCGCCGATGTCGATGTCGTCGTCTTCTGTATCCCCGCCAACGAGAAGATCGGCCCCGGCGACCGCTTCATCACCCGTGACCTCGCCGAGCTGCGCACCCCCGTGGTCGCTGTCGTCACCAAGGCCGACACCGTCACCCGAGAGGCCCTGGCCGCCCAGCTCCTGGCCGTCAGCGAGCTGGGGGAGTGGGCCGATATCGTCCCTGTCTCGGCCCAGCGTAACGAGCAGATCGACGTCCTGGAGGAGGTTCTGCTCAAGTACATGCCCCTGTCCCCGCCGCTGTACCCCACCGGTGAGATCACCGACGAGCCCCAGCAGGTCATGATCGCCGAGCTCGTGCGCGAGGCCGCCCTTGAGGGCGTGCGTGACGAGCTGCCCCACTCCCTGGCCGTCGTCGTCGACGAGATTGCCGACCCCGATGACGAGCGCGAGGTCGGCCGTATCAAGGGCGTTGGAGGCCGCCTTCAGGTGCGCGTGAGCCTCGTCGTCGAGCGCGACTCCCAGAAGGCCATCATCATCGGCAAGGGCGGACGGCGCCTCAAGGAGGTGGGCGTGACCGCACGCAAAGGCATCGAGAAGCTGCTGGGACGCAAGGTCTACCTCGACCTGCACGTGCGCACCGCCAAGGACTGGCAGTCCGACCCCAAAGCCCTGGCTCGCCTCGGCTTCTGAACTGCCCCACGCAGTCGGCGCAGCGGCGCGGACGGCATCTAGGACTAAGGGAACTTGCGACACGTCGCGACTTGGTGTCCGAATCGGTCGCGCACACGGGGTGTCTTAGCGCACACTTGGAGGGTCCGATGTCATATCGACCTGGAGGCCACACGCATGACGAACACCGCCGTTCCCAGTCAGCCCCGCACCGACGCAGGTAACGCAGAACGCCGCTGCCCCGACGACCTGTGGGCGCTGGGCGAGAAAGCCGTCGCCCGAGCACGCCGGTGGGCTGACGAGTCGGCATCCGAGCCGGTACCGCGCTCAGCCAAGCTCCTTTCCCGCATCCTCTCCGACCCCGAGGGCCTGACCTTCACCACCCGCTTCGTCGACGACGTCGTGCGTCCCACCGACCTCGACGTCGCCAGCACCGCCCTCAAGCGCCTGTCGGCAGGGCGCACCGACTTCCTGCCGCCCGCCCTGGCCGGGGCCATGGGGCTGGGTTCGGCCGCCTCCCGTCTCGCCCCGCGCACCGTCACCGCGGTCGCCCGGCGAGTCTTCCGGGAGATCGTCGGCGACCTCGTCGTCGACGCCACCGACAAGGGACTCGGGCCCGCCCTCGCCCGCCTGCGCAAGGGCGGCAACCGACTCAACGTCAACCTCCTGGGCGAGGCCGTCCTGGGGGAGAAGGAGGCCTCCCGCCGACTGGCCGAGGTCTCCCGCCTGGTCACCCGCGAGGACGTCGACTACGTCTCGGTCAAGGTCTCCGCCGTCACCGGCCCCCACAACCCCTGGGGCTTCGAGGAGGTCGTCGCCCACGGCGTCCAGGCCCTCCTGCCCCTCTACCGCCTGGCCCGCGACCACGGCACCTTCCTCAACCTGGACATGGAGGACTACAAGGATCTCGACCTGACCATCGCGGTCTTCACCGCGATCCTCGACCAGGAGGACATGCGCGGCTACGAGGCCGGCATCGTCCTGCAGGCCTACCTGCCCGACTCCCTGGGCGCCATGCAGCGCCTCCAGGAGTGGGCCGCCAAGCGTGTCGCCTCCGGCGGCTCACGCGTCAAGGTCCGCATCGTCAAGGGCGCCAACCTGTCCATGGAGAAGGTCGACGCCGAGATCCACGGCTGGGAGCTGACCACCTGGCCCTCCAAGCAGGCCACTGACACCAACTACAAGCGCATGCTCTCCTGGGCGATGACGCCCGAGCGCACCCGCAACATCCGTCTGGGCGTGGCCGGCCAGAACCTCTTCGACATCGCCTTCGCCTTCGAGCTGCGCGCCGCACGCGGCGTCGAGGACAGCGTCGAGTTCGAGATGCTCTCCGGCATGGCCACCGGCATCCAGGAGGTCGTGCGCCGCGACACCGGACACCTCCTGCTGTACGTGCCCGTCGTCGACCCCCACGAGTTCGACGTCGCCATCTCCTACCTGGTGCGCCGCCTGGAGGAGAACGCGGCGCCGGAGAACTTCATGTCCGGGGTCTTCGACCTGGCCGGCAACGAGCAGATCTTCGCCCGCGAGCGCGACCGCTTCCTGGCGGCCCTGTCCGACCTCGACCCGGACGCCCCGGTTCCGGTGCCCAACCGCACCCAGAACCGGCTCGCCGAGCGGGAGGCGGGTATCCCTGAGGAGACCGGCACGGTCGCCGAGCGCGCCAGGAGGCCCTTCGTCTCCGAGGCTGACTCCGACCCGGCCCTGGC
Source organism: Actinomyces sp. HMSC08A09 (assembly GCF_001807465.1). Classification (NCBI taxonomy): domain Bacteria; kingdom Bacillati; phylum Actinomycetota; class Actinomycetes; order Actinomycetales; family Actinomycetaceae; genus Actinomyces; species Actinomyces sp. HMSC08A09. The sequence goes on from NZ_KV789133.1 coordinate 185,670, forward strand.
CGCCAACCGCCAGTGGGCCCGGGACATCGCTGCAACCATCCCGGGATCCACGCGGGGCGTGGCCGAGGTGGAGGCCGGCGCCGCCCGCCTGGCCACGAACGCCGATGTGGACTCCCTGGTGGCCTCAACGGCCGAGGCCGCCGGCGTCTGGCAGTCCCTGGACCCGGAGGAGCGGGCCGCCGCCCTGCACCGTGTCGGCGACGTCCTGGCCGCCCGGCGCGCCGAGCTCATCGAGGTCGCCGGCTCTGAGGCGGGCAAGACCATCGACCAGTCCGACCCCGAGGTCAGTGAGGCCATCGACTTCTGCCACCACTATGCCGAGTCCTCGCTGCTCCTGCACGACCCGGAGTACCTGGTCGGGGCCCGCTTCGCCCCGGTGGACGTCACCGTGGTCGCCTCGCCCTGGAACTTCCCTGTGGCCATCCCCACCGGGGGAGTGGCCGCGGCCCTGGCGGCCGGCAGCGCCGTCATCCTCAAGCCCGCCCCGCCGGCCCGACGCTGCGCGGCCGAGCTCGTGCGCGCCTTCCACGACGCCGGAATCCCCGAGGACCTCGTGGTGCTCGCCCCGCTGGAGGACGGGGAGGTCTCCCGCCACCTGGTGACCCACAAGGACGTCGACCGCGTGGTCCTCACCGGCTCCTACGACACGGCCCGCCTCTTCCGCTCCTGGAAGCCGGACATGCACCTGCTGGGGGAGACCAGCGGCAAGAACGCCATCATTGTCACTCCCTCGGCCGACCCCGACATCGCCGTGCGCGACGCCGTCTACTCGGCCTTCGCCCACGCCGGCCAGAAGTGCTCGGCCTCCTCCCTGCTGGTCCTGGTCTCCTCGGCCGGCAAGTCCGAGCGCATCGCCCGCCAGCTCGTGGACGCCACTGCCTCCCTGCGGGTGCGCCTGCCGCTGTCGCTGGACTCCCAGATGGGGCCCGTCGTCGTGCCCGACGATGAGAAGGCCGTGCGCGGCCTGACCACTCTGGGGGTCGGTGAGCACTGGGTCCTCAAGCCCCGTTACCTCGGTGACGGCCTGTGGACCCCGGGTATCCGCGCTGGGGTCGTGCCCGGCAGCGAGTTCCACCTCACCGAGTACTTCGCACCGGTCATCGGCGTTATGCGGGTCGACACGCTCGAGGAGGCCATCGAGGCGGTCAACGCCGTCGACTACGGGCTCACCTCCGGGCTTCAGACCCTCGACGCGGCCGAGCTGGCCGTCTGGCTCGACTCGATCCAGGCCGGCAACATCTACGTCAACCGCGGCATCACCGGGGCCATCGTGCGCCGCCAGCCCTTCGGCGGCTGGAAGCGCTCGGCCATCGGCTCGACGACGAAGGCCGGCGGCCCCTCCTACCTGCTGGGACTGGGGGACGTGGAGCCCGCAGACGGCCAGGGCGTGAAGGAACTGGCGGACCAGGGCACTGCGGCGCTGGATCCGCGCGTGGCGAGCCTGTGCGACGCCGTCAGCGGCCAGCTGGGCGAGGCCGACCTGGCCGGGCTGCGCCGCGCCCTGGTGGCCGACGCCTCCGCCTGGCGGAGCGCCTACGGCGTCAACCGTGACGTCACGGCACTGGCCTGCGAGCGCAACGTCCTGCGCTACCGGCCCACTGACGTGCTTGTGCGCGCCGGGGCGGGAACCGAGCTGGCCGACATCGTGCGCGTCATGGCGGCCGGTGTGCGGGCCGGTGGCTTCGTCAGCCTGTCCGTGGCCGACCGCCTGCCCCAGCCGTTGCAGAACGCGCTGCAGGCCGCCGGCGTCCAGGTGGCGGTCGAGGACCAGGGCGCCTGGGACGCCCGCCTGGCCGAGCTCTCCGCCTCCGGCGGGCTGGGAACGCGCGTGCGCATCCTCGGCCCGCGTGAGGAGACCTCCGCCGCCCGCTGGAGCCACGCCAGTCGGGTGACCGGTGGAAGCCCCGACATCGCCCTGTACACGGGGGCCGTCACGGCCTGCCCGCACTCCGAGCTGCTGCCCTTCCTGCGTGAGCAGGCGGTGGCCATCACCAACCACCGCTTCGGCACCCCGCTGGACCTGGCCGAGGGCCTCCTGTAGGGCGGTCTGCGCCCAGGCGAAGACACGTAGTCGAACCGAGTAATCGGGTGGTGCCCTCCCCATCTGGGGGAGGGCACCACCCGATTACGAGTTGCCTGATGAGCCTCGTCGCTCCCTTGCCCCTGATGATGCTACCCGAGTAGCATGCAGGTATGAAGTTAAGTGTGAGTTTGTCGGAGAGTGACCTCATTCTGCTGGACCGATGCGTGGAGCGCGACGGTTTGGCGTCGAGGTCCGCTGGTATTCAGAATGCCATCCGCCTGCTCGGAAATGCTGATCTTCAGGATGCTTACGCTGAGGCCTGGTCCTCCTGGGATGCCTCTGAGGATGCAACCGTCTGGGATAGTGCGGTCGCTGACGGGATCGATGGAGGTGAGGATGCTACGAGGTGAAATCCGCCTTGTCGATTTTGATCCTTCTGTCGGCAGTGAGGCGAACAAGCGTCGACCTGCGCTCATAGTAAGTAATGACCATGCCAATGCGGCGGCCGCGCGCCTTGGTCGTGGTGTGGTGACAGTGGTCCCATTGACCAGCTCAACCTCACGAGTTCTTCCCTTTCAGGTCTTCCTCCCCTCGGAGGCGACCGGCTTGCCCAAGGACTCCAAGGCTCAGGCGGAGCACGTTCGATCGATTGCTGTGGAGAGAGTCGGCGAGGTTGTCGGCTGGTTACCCAGTGGCCTGATGAAGATGGTCAATGAGGCTCTGATCCTGCATCTCTCCTTGTGATGGTGTCTCACGTCAGGCGGGGGAACTCCTCCAGGGAGAAGACCGACTCCACGGGCACATCGAAGTAGCGGGCAATGCGCAGGGCCAGGTGCAGCGAGGGGGCGTACTCCCCGCGCTCGAGGTAGCCCACCGTCTGGTAGTGGACGCCGAGTGCCTCAGCGAGCTCTCGGCGACTCACCCGGCGGTCGGCGCGCAGGACCGCGATCCGGTTATGGACGACGTCGTCGGACATCGTCACAGGCCGGATTGGGAACGAATGGCGGACTGCATGCGCGCCAGACTACCGATTGTCTCCTTGCGGAAGCTGCGCCGCACGATGAACGAGGCTCCCGCGAAGCCGAGAACTGTCCATACCGTCAGGACCCCGACGGCGAGCACCGGTGAGAAGGCTCGGCCCACCTCCCACGAGGGGTCGCCCACCAGCGCCCAGCGGGTCAGGTGCCCCGACCAGTACGTCGGCAGCGCCAGCTGAACCGCCTGCACCCAGGAGGGGAGCCGGTCCATGGGCATGAAGAAGCCGCTCGTTCCGATCAGGGCGAACATGGGCAGGTAGGAGGCCATGAAGCTGTAGACGCCGCGGACGAAAGCACCCACGAGGAAGCCCAGCGGGGCTGTCGCAACGGCCGACAGCACCATGAGTGGCAGGCATGCCAGCACCTGGGACGTACTCAGGGGCAGTGCCTCAACGAACAGTGCGCCCCCGAGAAGAATGGCGCCCTGGAAGACGAGGGTCTGAGTGACTGAGGACATTGTCTTACCGATCGCCCACGTCAGTGGGCCGTGGGGCAGGACGCGCACCCGCAGCAGGGCGCCACCGACGCGGTCGACGTAGGCCTCGCCGGCGATCTGAAAGGTGATGAAGCAGCTGATCGTGCCAATGCTGCCGGCGAGGAACATCGGGCCGAAGGCCGCGTGGGCCGCGGTTGCGACCTGGCTGTTCTTGCCGACGATCACGATGGCGCTCACGGAGACCAGCAATGCGATGCCCGCCCCGACAACGCCTGCTCGCAGGTCCAAGGCGGCCTGGCGACGGGCTGCGCGTAGAACTGCCAGAAAAGAGCGAGTGCTCATGAGTGGGCCTCCTTGCTGACGAGGGAGAGGTAGGTCTCCTCCAGGGTGGGGCGGGTAATGGTGAGCCCGGAGATGGCGTCGAGGTCGAGCTCCTTGACGAAGCGCTCGGGGCAGTGGGTGGAGTGGACGTGGTGGGTCCCGTCCTGGACCCAGGTGACTTCAGCGCCGCGATCGAGACGCTCGCGCAGCGCCGTGACCGTGCCGTCGGCGAGGATCCGTCCCTCGTTCATGATGAGCACGCGTGAGGCCAGGTGCTCGGCCTCGGCCAGGTCGTGGGTGGTCATGACGATGGTGGCGTCGTCGTCGACCCGGGCCAGAATGAGATCGTGCAGTCGCGCCTTGGAGACCGGGTCCAGTCCGGTCGTCGGCTCGTCCAAGACGAGGAGCTCGGGCGCAGCCATGAGGGCGGCCGCGAAGTCAATGGTGCGTCGCTGCCCGCCGGAGAGCCTCGACAGCCGGGAGTCGGCCTTCTCGCTGAGGCCGACGGCGTCGAGCACCTCGTCGACGCTGCTCACCCGCCTCGCCGCCGTCAGCTGGACCGAGCGGATCCACTCCAGCTGGTCCCTCACCCTCCACTTGGAATGGTCGGTCCAGCTCTGCTGCACCAGCCCGACCCTCGCCCAGAAGTTGGCGCCCGCCCGGCGCGGATCGGTGCCGAGCACGCGCACCCTGCCGCTGGTCGGGGTCAGAGAGCCCAGCAGGTTCTCCACGAGGGTCGTCTTGCCCACGCCGTTGGGGCCGAGCAGGCAGACGACCTCTCCGGCCTCCACCGACAGATCGATGCCGCGCAGCACCGGGGTGTCCCCGTAGGAGAACTCGAGGTTCTCCGTGGTGATGACTGGAGCCATCGCACAAACCCTCCTGAGTAGAAGCGCAACTGAATGTAGTAGAGATGCTACATCATGGTGTTGGTGTGCGTCAGGACGTGAGGTATGGATCGAGGTTGTAGGTCCTTCATCCTCTGTCTCACACTGCGGTCCCACGCGACCCCCTTACCTGACGACGGGTCTTCATCGGGGTAGGGTCTACTGCGTGCGAGCGACTCCAGGCCACCAGGTGAGCCTCCTGCTTAGTCGCCGCGGCGGGGCCTGACAGGCCGGCACCCCGACCGCGGCTGACTCGTTCTGCTCGGCCACGTCCTTGATCGTGCCCCCGGATTCCCTCAGAGCTCCTCAGCCTCTGCCGGAATCGCCGTCGGAACCACGAAGCATCTGATCCCAGGAGAAACCCGATGCGCAACGCCCGCCCCGCCCCTCAGCAGCCCTCCGGTATGCCGTTCGCCAAGTACCGGCCCTTCCTCGACGTCGTCTCCATCGACCTGCCCGACCGCACCTGGCCGGACAAGCGCATCACCGCCGCCCCTCGCTGGCTGAGCACCGACCTGCGCGACGGCAACCAGTCCCTCATCGAGCCCATGGGGCCCCAAGCCAAGCGCGCCATCTTCGACCTGCTCGTGAGCATGGGCTTCAAGGAGATTGAGATCGGCTTCCCAGCCGCCTCCCAGACCGACTTCGACTTCGTGCGCTCCCTGGTGGACGACGGCGCGATCCCCGAGGACGTCACCATCTCCGTGCTCACCCAGTCGCGCGGCGAGCTCATCGACCGCACCCTGGACGCCTGCATCGGCATCCCGCGGGCCACCGTCCACCTCTACAACGCCCTGTCGCCCCTGTTCCGCAACGTCGTCTTCCGCATGGACCGCGACCAGATCCGCGAGCTCGCCGTCGACGGCACCCGCCAGATCATGGCCCGCGCAGAGAAGGTCCTCGACGAGGACACGATCTTCGGCTATGAGTACTCCCCGGAGATCTTCGTGGACACCGAGCTCGACTACAGCCTCGAGGTCTGCCAGGCCGTCATGGACGTGTGGGAGCCCGAGGAGGGCCGCGAGATCATCCTCAACCTGCCCGCCACCGTCGAGCGCGCCACCCCCAACGTCTACGCCGACCAGATCGAGTGGATGAGCCGCCACCTGCCCCGGCGTGAGTCCGTGTGCCTGTCCCTGCACAATCACAACGACCGCGGCTCGGGCGTGGCCGCCGCCGAGCTCGGCCTCATGGCCGGCGCCGACCGCGTCGAGGGCTGCCTGTTCGGCCACGGCGAGCGCACCGGCAACGTGGACTTGGTGACCCTGGCCCTCAACCTCTTCAGCCAGGGCGTGGACCCCATGCTCGACCTGTCCGACATCGACGAGGTCCGCCGCACCGTCGAGCGGGCCACCGGTATGGACGTCCCCCCGCGCACCCCCTATGCCGGTGAGCTCGTCTACACCTCCTTCTCCGGCTCCCACCAGGACGCCATCAAGAAGGGCTTCGCGGCGCGCAACACTCAGGTCAGCGCCAAGCAGGCCGAGGGGCTGACCGACGCCGAGGCACAGATCGCCGTCCCCTGGGCCATGCCCTACCTGCCCATCGACCCCCACGATGTGGGCCGCTCCTACGAGGCCGTCGTGCGCGTCAACTCCCAGTCCGGCAAGGGCGGGGTCGCCTACCTGCTGGGCACCACCCGCAAGCTCGAGCTGCCGCGCCGCCTCCAGATCGAGTTCTCCCGCATCATCCAGCGCCACACCGACACCTACGGCGGCGAGGTCGACGGCGACCGCCTGTGGTCGATCTTCGCCGACGAGTACCTGCCCGCCGCGGCCGCCCCCGAGGCCGAGCTCAGCCGCTGGGGCCGCTTCGAGCTGCGTGGGGCCACCCTGACCTCCACCGGTGATGACGAGGACTCCACCCTCACCGTCACCCTGGTCGACGGCGGGGAGGAGAAGCACCTGACCGCCTCCGGCAACGGTCCCCTGGACGCCTTCGTCACCGCCCTTGAGAGCACGGGCCTGAGCGTGCGGATCCTCGACTACGTCGAGCACGCCCTGAGCGAGGGACGCGACGCGAAGGCCGCCAGCTACGTCGAGTGCGAGGTCGACGGCCAGGTCCTGTGGGGCGTGGGCATCGACCCCTCCATCACCACCTCCTCCTTCAAGGCCGTCATCTCCGCCATCAATCGGGCCCTGCGCTGAGAGGGCGTGAGAGACTGCGCCCGTGACGAGCAGGCTGTACCGGGATGAGGCGATCATCCTGCGCACCTACAAGCTGGGCGAGGCCGACCGCATCATCGTGATGCTCACCCGCCACCACGGACAGGTGCGCGCCGTGGCCAAGGGGGTGCGCCGCACCACCTCTCGCTTCGGTGCCCGCCTGGAGCCCTTCTCCATGACCGACGTCCAGCTCCACGCCGGGCGCACCCTCGACGTCGTCACCCAGGCAGAGATTATCGACCCCTTCGGCCGAGTCGTGAGCGCCGACTACGCCATGTTCACCTGCGCCTCGACCATGGTGGAGACCGCTGAGCGCCTCAGTGCCGACGACGGAGACCTGGGCACCGAGGCCAGCCCCCAGCAGTACCTGCTGCTGGCCGGGGCCCTGGCCGCCATGTCCCACCGCCGCCACGCCCCCGGGCTCATCCTGGACTCCTACCTGCTGCGGGCCCTGGCCCTGGGGGGCTGGGCGCCCTCGTGCTACGACTGCGCCCTGTGCGGCGCCCCCGGACCCCACCGGGCCTTCCACATCCAGGCCGGTGGCGCGGTGTGCGAGTCCTGCCGCTCGGCCGGCGCCGTCGAGGTCGAGCCATCCACGATGGCGCTCCTGGGTGCCCTGCTCTCCGGCGACTGGGCCGTGGCCGACGCCTCCGGCCAGCGCGAGCGCTCCCAGGCCTCCGGACTCGTCTCGGCCTACACGACCTGGTACCTGGAGCGGCGCCTGCGCTCCCTCGCACTGGTGGAAAGGGCATAACCATGACAGATGTCGCCAGAGACATGACGGTCGAGGCCGCCCCGCCCCTGCACCGGCCCGGCCTGACCCCACCCGTGCTGCCGGCCGCCTCCCTGCCCCAGCACGTCGCCGTCGTCATGGACGGCAACGGGCGCTGGGCCAACGCCCGCGGCCTGCCCCGCACCGAGGGCCACCGGGTGGGGGAGGCCAATATGCTCGACGTCGCCGCCGGCGCCATCGAGATCGGTGTCAAGGAGCTGAGCGTCTACGCCTTCTCCACCGAGAACTGGCGGCGCTCACCCGGCGAGGTCCGCTTCATCATGGGCTTCGCCCGCAAGGTCCTGCGCGTCCAGCGCGATGTCCTCAACTCCTGGAACGTCAGGCTGCGCTGGATCGGACGCACCCCGCGCCTGTGGAAGTCCGTCCTGCACGAGCTGCGTGAGGCCGAGCGCGTCACCGCGCACAACACGGGCCTCACCCTCAACCTGTGCATCAACTACGGCGGGCGGGCCGAGATCGCCGACGCCACCCGGGCCATCGCCGAGGACGTCGCCGCCGGCCGCCTCAAGGCCTCCTCCATCAACGAGAAGACCATCCAGCGTTACCTCTACTCACCCACCATGCGGGACGTGGACCTGTTCATCCGCACCGGCGACGAGCAGCGCACCTCCAACTTCCTCATGTGGTCCTCCTCCTACGCCGAGCTCTACTTCTCACCCCTGGCCTGGCCCGACTTCAACCGCACCGAGCTGTGGAAGGCCTGCGAGGCCTACGCCGGGCGCGAGCGCCGCTACGGCGGCGCCGTGGACAAGGTGCTGCACGAGGAACCCGCCGGCGCCGAGGACCCGGAGGACGACGAGGCTGACGAGTCACCGCGCCACGACGGGCAGTAGCCAGCCGCCTGGCACAACCCGGCTCGGACACCGGGGCGATCAGACCTACTCAGTCCTGTGAGGAGTCCTGGGCCGAGCACGTGGCGCACAGGCCGAAGAACTCCGCCGTGTGCTCCATCTGGGTGAAGCCCTGCCGGGCCGAGACCCGCTGAATCCACTCCTCCAGCCCGCCGCCGGAAACCTCCACGGTGTAGCCGCAGCGGCGGCACACGATGTGGTGGTGGTGCTCCTGCTCCTCGCAGGCCCGGTAGAGGACCTCACCCTCGGCGCTGCGCACCTGGTCCACCGCACCGGATTCCGCCAGCGTCTGCAGGTTGCGGTAGACGGTGGCCAGGCCCACCTTGGTGCCCTCGGCCTCCAGGGCGGCATGGATCTGCTGGGCCGAGCGGAACTCGTCAGTGCGGGCGAGGATGTCGGCGACGGCGGCGCGCTGGCGCGTGGCGCGGGGACGCTGCGCCGTGCTGCTTGCGCTCATGATCTGCCTCCTGAGGTGATGTGGTGCCGTCGCGAGCGGCTGACGAGCTGCAGCAGTCCGGACAGGAGGGCGACGACGGCGTAGCCCCCCACTAGGAGTACCACGATCATGGCGCCGGGAGAGGCCGCCACCAGGTAGGTGATCGTCAGACCCGACACGCAGGCCACCACGCCCAGCCCCATCGCCAGGTACATGGTGCGGGCGAAGGAGTGCGACACGAGCTGAGCAATGGCCACCGGCACGATCATGACCGCCGAGACCAGCAGCGCCCCCACCACCCGCATGGACACCGAGACCGTCAGTGCCGCCACCACCGCGACCAGCACGTTGAGGGCTCCGGTGGGCAGGCCGCAGGCGTGGGCGAACTCCTCGTCGTGGCACAGTGCGAACAGCGGGCCGCGCAGCCCCAGCCCCACCAGGAGCACCAGGGTGGCCAGGGCGATGGTGAACCAGGCGTCGGAGACCGAGACCGTGGAGATCGAGCCGAACAGATAGGAGTTGAGGTTCGTCGTCGTCCCACCGGCGACGCGAATGAGGATGACGCCCCCGGCGATGCCCCCGTAGAACAGGATCGCCAGGGCCACGTCTCCCCGAGTTCGGCCGTTGGCACGGATGACCTCGATCATCACGGCTCCCAGCACGCTGATGAGAATCGCCCCGGGCACGGCCCAGGCGTCGTGAGGAGTGACGTTGGCGGCGGCCCCGGCCAGCCAGCCCAGGGCGATCCCGGTCAGGGCGATGTGCCCGATCCCGTCGCCCAGCAGCGCCAGACCCCGCTGAACCAGGTAGGTGCCCACCACAGGGGCGGCCAGCCCCACCAGGACCGCCACGATGAAGGCCCGCTGGATGAGGGGACTGGCAAGCATGTCGGAGACGAACTCGATCATGGGCGGGTACTCCTACCGGAATGAGGGCGCGTGTCAGGCAGCCGATGGTCGAGGACGGGGGCGTGGTGGGCCGGAGGGCCGCCGGCGTCCGGGTGGTGGTCGCCGTCGGCGCCGTAGTCGGAGTGGGCGCGGAGCGGGTCGCCCTGGGGTGCACCGGTCCCGCTGTCGCGCAGGTGAGCGACCTCGCCGGCCGGGCCGTCGGCGACGAGCCGGCCGTCTTGCAGGAGGATCGCCCGCTGGACGACGTCGGCGAGCTCACCCATCTCGTGCAGAACCGTCACCAGGGTCAGCCCCTGCGCGCGCAGCCCCTGAAGGATCTCGGCCAGGGACTCGCGGCTGGCGCGGTCGATGCCGGCCAGGGGCTCATCGAGGATGAGCAGCTCGGGAGAGCGGACCAGGGCCCGGGCGATGAGGACCCGCTGGGCCTGCCCGCCGGAGAAGACCTGGACGTGGTCCGCAGCCCGGTGGGCCAGCCCGACGGCGTCGAGGGCTGCCATGGCCTTGCGTTTGGCGGCCCGGCCCCGATCAGCCCAGGGACGGCGCGGCCCCAGGAGCCCGGAGCGCACCACCTCCAGGGCGGTGGCCGGGACGCCTGAACCGGCACCGATCCGCTGAGGGACGTAGCCGACCCGCTCCCAGGGGACCCTGTGCCGGCGCGAGGTGGGGGCGCCCAGGAGCTCGATGCTGCCGCCGGACAGGGGCACCAGCCCCAGAACGGCCTTGACGAGGGTGGACTTGCCCGAGCCGTTGGCGCCCAGGATCGCCACGGACTCCCCGCCGCCCACGGCCAGGCTCACGTCGTCCAGGATGAGGGAGGAGCCCAGGACGACGCTGAGCTCACGGACCTTGATGGCGAGCGCGGACGACGCCGCCCGGGGGGAACCGGACGGCGTCGTCACAGACGCTGGTGAAGGTGGAGATGATGAGGTCATACGGTTGCGATCATGCCAATCTGAGGGGGCGTCATCTGCTCGGGAACCCGGGCTCGGCGGCCGGGCCCTGAGGCTACTTGCACACCATGGCGGACTTGAGCCGCTCCAGGTTGGTGGTCATGGCGTCGGTGTAATCGCCCCGCTCGGGCTTGGACTCCAGGGGACTGAGAACGCTCGTCTCCGCCCCGGTCTCCGCGGCGATCGCCTTGGCGGGGGCGTCGGAGACCAGCTCCTCGGTGAAGATCGTCTTGACCCCCGTCTTCTCGACCACCGACTTGATGTTGGCCATCTCGGCGGGGCTGGGCTCGGTCTCCGGGTCGATGCCGGAGATGGAGGCCTGGGTCAGGCCGTAGCGGTCGGCCATGTAGCCGAAGGCGGCGTGGGAGGTGATGAAGGTTTTGTGCTGGCAGCTGGTCAAGCCCTGCTTGTACTGGTTGTCCACTCCGGTCAGCGCCGTCTTGAGCTTGTCCAGGCCCGCCTTGTAGTCGTTGGCGTTGGCCGGGTCGATCTTGGCGAAGGAGGCCTCAAGGGTCTCGGCCACCTTGATCATGCGGTCCGGGTCGAGCCAGAAGTGCGGGTCGAGGTCGCCATCGTGCCCCTCACCGCCCTCGGCGTGCTCGTCGTGGCCGTGCTCGTCGTGCTCGGCCTCGCTGGCCTGTGCGGTGGCGGCGGCACTGGCCGAGGCGCCGTCGGTGGCCTCCTCGCCGTGCTCGTGCTCCTCCTCAACCCCCTCGTGGTGGACGAGGTTGGCCGGCTTGCTCAGGTCCACCACGGTGGGGCCGGAGCCGACCTCCTTGACGGCCTTGTCCAGGGAGGGCTGGAAGCCGGGGACGTAGGCGATGATGTCGGCCTTGCCCAGCTCGGCGGTCTCCTTGCCGGAGAGCTCGAAGTCGTGCGGCTCGACATTGGAGGGGGTCACGGTGGAGACCTTGACGATCTTGCCGCCAATGGACTCGGCCAGGTACTGGATCGGGTAGAAGGACGTGGAGACCGTCAGGGTCTTGCCCGGGGCGATCGTGTGCGGCGCCGAGGCGTCTGATGAGCTCTCGCCCTTCAGGGCGCTGCACGCGCTCATGCCGGCAGCCAGCATCAGGGTGGCTCCGAGCGCCACGACGCGGTGGAGACGACGGGAACGAGCCTGTGAAACATTCATGCGAATCATTCTCATACTCTGTCGGTCCTGCGTCAAACTCGGGGCGAGCCCGCGTGTGCGCTGCTGAGAGCCGGTTTGGGCGGCAGTCGGCAGGGCCTCCCGGGCGCATGTGCGCGTCGGTGGTGCGACGGGCCCCTCACCGACGCTCGACCCCTGTCCGCCTAGACTGTCACCACTCGTCCCCACCAACCAGGCGGGACCACGACCACTCCTGAAGGAGCATCCGTTGGCATCCACCCCTTCACGCCTCGACGCCGTCATCAACCTCGCCAAGCGGCGCGGCTTCGTCTTCCCCTGCGGCGAGATCTACGGCGGAACCCGCTCGGCCTGGGACTACGGGCCGCTGGGCGTCGAGCTCAAGGAGAACATCAAGCGCCAGTGGTGGCAGTACATGGTCCGCTCGCGCGACGACGTCGTCGGACTGGACTCCTCCGTCATCCTGCCGCGTGAGACCTGGGTCGCCTCCGGTCACGTCGGCGCCTTCACCGACCCGCTCGTGGAGTCCCTGCACACCCACAAGCGCTACCGCGCCGACCAGCTCATCGAGGACTACGCCGCCCGCAAGGGCCTCGACCCCGAGAACGTCACCCTCGACATGGTTCCCGACCCGGTCACCGGCCAGCCGGGCTCCTGGACCGAGCCGCGCGAGTTCTCCGGCCTGCTCAAGACCTACCTCGGGCCGGTCGACGACGAGTCCGGCCTGCACTACCTGCGCCCCGAGACCGCCCAGGGCATCTTCATCAACTTCGCCAACGTCATGAGCGCGGCCCGCAAGAAGCCGCCCTTCGGCATCGGCCAGGTGGGCAAGTCCTTCCGCAACGAGATCACGCCGGGAAACTTCATCTTCCGCACCCGCGAGTTCGAGCAGATGGAGCTGGAGTTCTTCTGCGAGCCGGGCACCGACGAGGAGTGGCACCAGTACTGGATCGACTACCGCAAGGCCTGGTACACCGACCTGGGCATCAGCGAGGACAACCTGCGCCTGTATGAGCACCCCGCCGAGAAGCTCTCCCACTACTCCAAGCGCACCGTGGACCTGGAGTACCGCTTCGGCTTCGCCGGCTCGGAGTGGGGCGAGCTCGAGGGCATCGCCAACCGCACCGACTTCGACCTGTCCACCCACGCCGAGCACTCCGGCAAGGACATGTCCTACTTCGACCAGACCCGCTCCGAGCGCTGGACCCCCTACGTCATCGAGCCCTCCGCCGGTCTGACCCGCTCGCTCATGGCCTTCCTCGTGGAGGCCTACACCGAGGACGAGGCCCCCAACACCAAGGGCGGGGTGGACAAGCGCATCGTGCTCAAGCTCGACGCGCGCATCGCCCCGGTCAAGGCGGCCGTCCTGCCGCTGAGCCGCAAGGAGGAGCTGACCGGGCCGGCCAAGGAACTGGCCGCCCGCCTGCGCCGCTCCTGGAACGTGGAGTACGACGACGCCGGCGCGGTCGGCCGTCGCTACCGCCGCCAGGACGAGGTCGGCACGCCCTTCTGCCTGACCTACGACTTCGATTCGCCCGAGGACGGGGCCGTCACCGTGCGCGAGCGCGACACGATGACCCAGGAGCGCATCCCGCTCGAGGGCGTCGAGCGCTACCTGGCTGAGCGCCTCATCGGCTGCTGACCAGCACCGAGCAGGCCGGCAGCCTCACTGAAGTCTCGCCGGCCCGGCCACCATCCGGGTCCCGCCCCGTGTCCCTGGCTCACCTCAGGGACACGGGGCGGGCATGATGGGACGGTGAGCACCAACTCGACCTCCCCGAGCAACGAGCCCGTCCCAACCGAGAGCCTTCCCGAGCCGCCGGCCGAGGCGGGGCAGGACAGCAAGGGCCACGGCCGTCACAGCAGCAGCGGCCACAGTCACTCCCACTCCGGGCCCCTGGACCTGGATGCGGGGGAGGTCCGCCGGGTGCGGATCGTGCTCGGTGCCATCGTCGGCGCCCTGGTCCTGGCCACCGTCGTCGGGCTGTTCGTGCTCTGGCCCGGCAAGAGCTCACTCATCGGCTCGCGCTCCTTCACTGCCGAGGGCGGCTCGGTGGGCAAGGCCACCATCACCTCCACGGACCTGTCGGGCTGTCAGAGCTCGGTGAGCGCCCTGACGGAGGTCAACGGCGTCAAACCGGAGGAGTTCGCCAAGGGCCACGTGTGCGCCCGCATCACCGAGGGGGAGGGCAAGGGCCTGGTCATGCCGGTCCAGCTGGTGGGTGAGCCCCGCAAGCTCGCCCACGCCGGTGACCGGCTCGTCGTCCTCTACTCGCCCCAGGCCATCCTGTCCGGCTCCCCCTACTCCTTCATCGACTACCAGCGCCAGCTCCCGGTCGGCGCCCTGGCGGTCGTCTACCTCGTGCTCGTCGTCGCCGTGGCCGGGCGCAAGGGCGTCCTGAGCGTCCTGGGCCTGCTGGTGGCCACCGGCGTACTCGCCTTCTTCATGATCCCGGCGCTCCTGTCCGGCTCCCACCCGCTGGCGGTGACCCTGGTCGGATCGATGGCGATGATGCTGGCGGCCGTCTACGTGGCCCACGGCGTGTCCATCCGCACCACGACCGCCCTGCTGGGAACGGTGGCCGGCATCGTGCTGACCGTGCTGCTGGCCCTGTGGGGGACCGACGCCGCCCACCTGACCGGCGATGTTGACGAGACCGCTCGTCTGCTGGCCTCGCGCACGCATATCGATCTGCAGACGCTGCTGACCTGCGGCATGGTCATCGCCGGGCTCGGCGTCCTCAACGACGTCACCATCACCCAGGCCTCCTCGGTGTGGGAGCTGCACGCCGCCAACCCGCTGCTGTCGCGCACACGCCTGTTCACCGGCGGGATGAGGATCGGTCGGGACCACATCGCCTCAACGGTCTACACCCTGGCCTTCGCCTACGCGGGCACGGCGCTGCCCCTCATCCTGGCCGCCGCCCTCATGGACCGGGCCGTGCTGGACACGATGCTCTCGGGTGAGATCGCCGAGGAGATCGTGCGCACCCTCATCTCCTCCATCGGCCTGGTCCTGGCGATCCCGGCGACCACGGCGATCGCGGCGGCCCTGTGCCGCGTCACCCCGGTCCTCGACGAGTAGACGAGCAGCCGATGACCGGCCTCAAGGACCCGGCGGGCCGCCGTCTCAGCCGCCGGAGACGTCGGACTCGGCCTGGCTGAGCATCTCGCGGTGGGCCGCGTCCAGGGTGGGGGAGTCCAGCCAGCCGTCGGGAAGACGGGGAGTCTTGGGGCTGCCGGCCCGCCCTCGGGGGCCCTCGACGATGTCGCCGGGGTAGTCCACGACCTCGGGCAGGCGCGAGCGCATCCGCGCCAGGCCTGCGTCGAGCTCGTCCAGGCTCCGGATCCCCATGAGGTCAGCGCGCGCCGCGCCGCCGACCGGGTAGCCCTTGAGGTACCAGCCCACGTGCTTGCGCAGGTCGCGCACCCCTCGGTCCTCACCCATCTCCTCGGCCAGCATTCGCCCGTGGCGACGGATGACCTCGATGACGGCGTCCAGGTCCGGGCGGGTGCGCGCAGGCGAGCCGTGCATGGCCGACACGATGTCGGCGAACAGCCAGGGCCGTCCCTGGCAGCCGCGGCCCACGACGACGCCGTCGCAGCCGGTGGCCTCCATCATGCGCACCGCGTCGTCGCCCAGCCAGACGTCCCCGTTGCCGAGCACCGGCAGGTCGGTGGCCTCCTTGAGCCGGGCGATCTCCTTCCAGCGGGCCTGGCCCGAGTAGTGCTGGCGCGCGCTGCGGGCGTGCAGGGCCACGGCCGCGATCCCGGCGTTGTCGGCGGCTCGGGCGGCGTCGAGGAAGGTCTCGTGCTCCTCGTCGATGCCCAGGCGCATCTTCATGGTCACCGGCACCTGCCGCGCCCGCCCGACGGCGCGAACAGCGGCCTCACTGGCGCGCACCGCCTCGGTAAGGATCGCCGCCAGCAGGTCACGCTTCCACGGCAGCGCCGCCCCGCCGCCCTTGCGGGTCACCTTGGGGACCGGGCAGCCGAAGTTCAAGTCGATGTGGTCGGCCAGATCCTCCTCCACCAGGATCCGCACCGCGGCCCCCACCGTGGCCGGATCGACCCCGTAGAGCTGGATGGAACGCACCCTCTCAGCCGGATCGGTGCGCACCATCGCCAGAGTGCGCTCGTTGCGCTCCACCAGGGCGCGGGTGGTGACCATCTCCGTGACGTACAGGCCCGCCGGGGCCAGCAGGCCGCCGTCAGGCGTGGGCAGCGGACCGGGACAGGAGGGCCTCAGCGACTCCGGCAGGGCCGCCTCAGCCATCTCCCGGCACAGGCGGCGGAAGGAGGCGTTGGTGACTCCGGCCATGGGGGCGAGCTCGACCAGGGTGGGGACCACCAGTGGCCCGATGCGCAGCGGCGCGGGCGTTCGGCCCGAGGCGCAGGCGTGGGGGAGGCGGGGGGAGGTCTCACTCATCGTCACCCCGACATGCTGACACACGGCGGGTGTCAGGGCCGTGACCGGGCCCTGCCCTGCGACCCCGAAGAGACACAGGTATAGACCACTTGTGAAGGAAGTAACAGGGAGGGATCAGTATCAGCGTATGACGAATCGCTGATGGCGAGTGCTGATGCGCGTTACCTTGTGTGCTTGTGCTGATGAACGAAGAGACCGAGCCGTCGATATCACGTTCCGTCGTCGTGACCGGAGCCTCCCGGGGAATCGGGGAGGCGGTTACGAAGGCGTTCCTGGCACAGGGCGACCGGGTGGCGGGCATCTCCCGCTCCGGTGAGGCCCCCGACGGCGCCCTGGCCCTGGCCGCCGACGTCACCGACCCCGACGCCCTGGCCGACGCCCTGGCCTCCGCCACCGAGGCGCACGGCCCCATCGAGGTCCTCGTGGCCTCGGCCGGCATCAACCGGGAGTCACTGGCGGCCCGCACCTCCTCCCAGATGTGGGACGAAGTCATCTCCGCGGACCTGACCGGCACCTTCAACACCGTGCGCGCCGTGACACCAGCCATGATGCGGGCCCGCAAGGGGCGCATCGTCCTGGTCTCCTCGGCCATCGCCGCACGCGGAGGCGTGGGCCTGTCGGCCTACGGCGCCGCCAAGGGCGGTGTGGAGGGACTGACCCGCTCCCTGGCCCGCGAGCTCGCACCGCGCGGCATCACCGTCAACGCCGTCGCCCCCGGCTTCGTCACCACGGCGATGACCGCCTCTCTGCCCGACCACATCCGCACCGCCTACCTCGAGCAGATCCCCCTGGGGCGCTTCGCCGACGTCACCGACATCGCCGGCCCCGTCCTCTTCCTGGCCTCACCCGCGGCCGCCTACGTCACTGGCGCGATCCTCGGCGTCGACGGCGGCCTGGGCATGGGGCGCTAGGCGCACGGCGGGGCGCGAGACGTCGTCGGGACCGTATCCGAGCAGCGCCGTGGTGCCGTAGGGTAGAGACGTGACAACGGATCCCATGCGCCGGCTCGTGCTCGTCCGACACTCCAAGGCCTCTCACGACGCCGTCACCGACCTGGAACGTCCTCTGACCCCCAAGGGCACCGCCCTGGCCGGCCTGCTGGCCAAAGAGCTGCGCAAGCGCCTGGAGACCACCGACCTGCTCCTGGTCTCCCCGGCGGCCCGGGCCCGCGAGACCGCCCGCCCCATCCGCGACCGCCTCGAGCCCACGGACACCCTCGTGCGCGAGGAGATCTACAACCTGGGCCCCAACGGCATCCTCAAGGTCCTGGCCGAGGATGGTGCTGACGCCAGGACGGTCGTCGTCGTCGGCCACGAGCCCACGATCTCCGTGCTCGCCCACATCCTCCACGACACCGACGACGACCTTGCCTCCCAGATCTCCTTCGGGGTGCCCACGGCCACCGCCGTCATCATTGATGTCCCCGGCACCTGGGCGGACCTGGAGCCCAAGGGCGCCCGCATCCGGGAGATCTTCACCGCCCGCAAGCGCGACTGAGGCCGGACCTCCCCGAAACCGCAGCCGGTCAACCCCCGATCAGCTGCAGGACGGCACGCAGGTCACGCACGTGGATGGCCGCGTCGGCCTGCTCAACGACCACCGGCTTGGCGCAGAACGCCACCCCCAGCCCCGCGGCCTCCAGCATGCCCAGGTCGTTGGCCCCGTCACCCACTGCAATGGTGCGCTCCATGGGCACACCGTCCTGCTGGGCCCAGGCGATCAGGCAGCGGACCTTCTCCTGACGGTCCACGATCCGCCCCATCACTCGGCCGGTGAGACGGCCCTCGACCACCTCCAGGCGGTTGGCCGCCACGTGGTCGATGCCCAGCCGCTCGGCCAGAGGCACCACGACCTCCTCGAAACCTCCCGAGACGACCCCTACCCGGCAGCCGCGTGCGTGCAGCGCCTCAATGAGCTCGGCCGCGCCCTGAGTGGGGCGAACCTCGGCCAGGACCTCCGCGAAGACCCCCTGGGGGACACCGGCCAGCGTCGCCACCCGCTCGCGCAGGGAGGCCGCGAAGTCCAGCTCGCCGCGCATCGCCCGGGCCGTGACCTTGGCGACCAGCGCGTGGGTTCCGGCGCGCTCGGCGATGAGCTCGATGACCTCCTGCTCGATGAGGGTGGAGTCCACGTCCATGACCAGCAGGCCGGGGCCCTCAGTCACTAAGGGGCCCTCGCTCAGCGCCCTGCTGAGCTCCGCGGAGTCGCCGGCACGGTGTCGAGAGGTCTCACTCATGGCTCCATGCTAGTGGGCGAGCCGGCAGGCGAAGACTGCCCGCCGCCGCCCGAAGGCTCGGGCGACGGCGCGCAGCGCAAAGGCGGCGAGCCTGCGGTCAACGGGTGACGATCTGCCCCTTGGCCACCACCGTGATGCCGGACTCGGTCACGGTGAAGCCCCGCTCGCGGTCGTGCTCGGGGTCGATCCCCACCATGGCGCCCTCCTCGACCTTGACGTACTTGTCCAGGATCGCGCGGTTGACGACGGTGTTACGGCCCACCTCGGCCCCGTCCATGATGACGGACTCGCGCACCGAGGACCAGGAGTTGACGCGCACACCGGGGGACAGGACCGAGGAGATCACCTCACCACCGGAGACGATGACGCCCGGCGAGACGATCGAGTCGACCGCGTGCCCCAGACGCTCGTGGTGGCCGTAGACGAACTTGGCCGGAGGCATCGCGGCCTGGTAGCCGGCGAACAGCGGCCAGCGGTCGTTGTACAGGTTGAACACGGGGGTCACTGAGATGAGGTCCTGGTGGGCCTCGAAGAAGGCGTCCACCGTACCCACGTCGCGCCAGTAGTCACGGTCGCGCTCGGAGGAGCCCGGCACGTCGTTGTCCTTGAAGTCGTAGACGCCGGCCGCCCCCTGGTTGACGAACCAGGGCACGATGCTGCCGCCCATGTCGTGCTTGGAGGTCTCGTCGGCGGCGTCGACTGTCACGGCCTCCAGGAGTGCGTTGGCGTCCATGATGTAGTTGCCCATCGAGGCCAGGACCTCATCAGGGGAGTCCGGCAGACCGGGGGTCTCCGCGGGCTTCTCCACGAAGGCCTTGATCCTGCCGCGGTCGGACGGGTCGGTCTCAATGACGCCGAACTGGTCCGCCAGGGACCGGGGCTGACGGATGCCCGCGACAGTGCAGGGCAGACCAGAGGCGATGTGGTGGTCCAGCATCTGGGAGAAGTCCATGCGGTAGATGTTGTCCGCACCGGTGATGACCACATAGTCCGGCCGCTCGTCGTCGAGCAGGTTGAGGGACTGGTAGATCGCGTCGGCGCTCCCCAGGAACCAGTGCTTGCCCACGCGCTGCTGGGCCGGCACCGGCGCGATGTAGTTGCCCAGCATGTCGGACATGCGCCACGTCTTGGAGATGTGACGGTCCAGCGAGTGGGACTTGTACTGGGTGAGCACCACGACCTTGAGGAAGCCGGAGTTAATCATGTTGGACAGGGAGAAGTCGATGAGGCGGTAGATGCCGCCGAAGGGCACGGCGGGCTTGGCGCGATCGACGGTCAGGGGCATGAGGCGCTTGCCCTCGCCACCGGCGAGGACGATTGCGAGAACACGAGGTTGAGCCATGTGGCCCACCTTACGTTGCTCGAGGGGCCTGCGGGGCCAAATGGGTCACATTCCGGGTAGGTTTTCCGCCGAATCGTTGCCTGAGGCATCGTTCAGGACGATCGAGCACCGGGCGACTCGTCCTGACCCGGTCCCCGACGCCTCACGCACGAGTATCCCCGCCTCCACTCCTGCCTCCACTGCGGAGCGGATGCCGCCGGCCCCTCGCGGGAGAGTCGGTGGAAACCACCGGTGCTGAACGGTCCCACCGGGCTCCGTGTGCGTATAACGTCGGGTGAGGCGCCCGCCCCACCGCAGGCGCCCGTCCTGCGCCGAGGAAGGCGCGGTCAGTCCATCCATCAGACAGAGGAGAGGCACACCCATGAGGGTCGACCTGCTGACCAAGGAGTACCCACCCTTCATCTACGGCGGCGCCGGAGTCCACGTCAACGAGCTCGCCAAGGTCCTGCGCCCCCTGGCCGACGTCCGCGTCCACGCCTTCGGCGGCCCCCGCGAGCCCGGCACCGAGGGCGCCGACGACGGCGTCACCGGCTACCCCGAGATCGCCGAGCTCGACGGCGCCAACGCCGCTCTGCGCACCTTCGGAGTCGACCTGGAGATGGCCCAGGGCACCGAGGGAACCGACCTCGTCCACTCCCACACCTGGTACGCCAACCTCGCCGGGCACCTGGCCGGTCTGCTTCACGGCGTCCCCCACGTCATCAGCGCTCACTCCCTGGAGCCCCTGCGCCCCTGGAAGGCCGAGCAGCTCGGCGGCGGCTACGCCCTGTCCTCCTGGGCGGAGAAGACCGCCTACGAGGCCGCCTCCGGGATCATCGCGGTCTCCAACGGCATGCGCGAGGACATCCTGCGCTGCTACCCGGCCGTCGACCCCGAGCGCGTCAAGGTTGTCCACAACGGCATCGACCTCGAGGCCTGGAAGCACCCGCAGGGCCAGGAGGCCGACGCCCAGGCCGCCGCCACCCTCAAGCGCCTGGGCATCGACCCCGACCGCCCCACCATCGTCTTCGTCGGACGCATCACCCGGCAGAAGGGCCTGCCGCACCTGCTGCGCGCCTGCGAGCAGCTGCCCGCGGACGTCCAGGTCATCCTGTGCGCCGGCGCCCCCGACACCCCCGAGATCAAGGCCGAGGTCGAGGGCCTCGTGGCCCACCTGCGCGACAAGCGCACCGGCGTGGTCTGGATCGAGGAGATGCTGCCGCGCCCCGAGCTCATCGCCGTGCTGGCCGCCTCCGACGTCTTCGTGTGCCCCTCCGTCTACGAGCCCCTGGGCATCGTCAACCTCGAGGCCATGGCCGTGGGCCTGCCGGTCGTCGGCTCAGCCACCGGCGGCATCCCAGACGTCATCGTCGACGGCGAGACCGGCCTGCTCGTGCCCATCGAGCAGGTCCAGGACGGCACCGGCACCCCCATCGACCCGGCCCGCTTCGAGGCCGACCTGGCTGAGCGCCTCACCACCCTGGTCACCGACACCGAGGCCGCCAGGACCATGGGGCAGGCCGCCCGACACCGCGTCGAGGAGCACTTCGCCTGGCAGGCCATCGCCCAGCGCACCATGGACGTCTACAACTGGGTCCTGGCTCAGGGGTGAACGGGACGGCTCCCGCTCGGTGACCCCACCGATACGCCACCGAGTGGTGCGCCCCCTCTACCGGGCCCACCACTCGGTGGCCGCAGCGGCACCGTGACGCGCCACCGCCAGCAGCGGGCGCAGGACGTCGGCCCGCCGCTGCGCCTGCAGGGCGGTCGTGGCCGCACCGTCGTCGTCCAGGGCCAGCTCGCACATCCCCGCCAGGCGCAAGGAGCGCTCCAACAGCTCCCGATCACGGCGCGCCAGCCACGGCGGGACGAGACGCGGATCCATCACCGCGGTGAGCAGGTCGTTGAGGGCGTCGGCCATCTCCGGGCGCTCGCGGGCCAGGTCGAGCTCGATGAGCGCCTCGATGGCCTCCTCGGTGGCGGCGTGCACCTGCCGGCGGGCGTGCGCCGCATCCAGCGGAGGCAGTGGGGAACTGAGCGGCTCGGCGTGCCAGGACACCGAGGTGCCGGAGTCCTCAGGAACCAGCAGCACCCGGCCGGCTGCCCCCTCCAGCACGACGCCCTCCTCGATGTCGGGCAGGAGCCCCCAGGTGCCGGTGCCACCGGCCGGTGAGGGCAGGACCGCGCTCACCCGACTCAGGGGGCGGGCGGAGGCGAGCCACCGTTCCAGGCTGACGCGTCCTGAATCGTCGTCGGCGGCAGCAGTCGGTGTGTCCGAGCCCCCGGTGACGACGCTGCCGATGACGTCATGGGCGCCGTCGGGGCCTTCAACGAGCGACAGACCGTGGGAGGAGGGCGAAGGCGCCCACAGGGCCAGCACGATGCTGACCGGCGGGTTGAGGGGATCCATGGGGGCCAACCATAGTGAATGGTGGTGGGGCGAGCCCCGAAGGGGAGCGGTCACCATGTGGGGCGCGGCTCTCGTTGCGCATCTTCCCTGTGTGAACTCACCGTCACGATAGGATCACCTCATGACCAGTGTCCTCCACCTCGACGATGTCTCACTGCACCGCGGCAGCCACCAGATCCTCAGTCACGTCAGCTGGACCGTGGACGAGGGGCAGCACTGGGTGCTGCTGGGATCCAACGGCGCGGGCAAGACCACGATCGCCAGGATCGCCTCGGCCAGGCTCTTCCCCTCCTCCGGCACGGTCGACATCCTCTCCGAGCGGCTCGGGCGCGTGGACGTCTCCGAGCTCCACCCCCGTATCGGCCTGTTGTCCTCGGCCCTGGCCGCCAACGTCCAGAACGGCGAGAAGGTGCTCGGCGTGGTCCTGTCGGCCTCCTACGGGCGCATTGGGCGCTGGCGCGAGGAGTACGACGACTTCGACCTCGAGCGCGCTCACGCCCTGCTGGGCGCCCTGGGGGCCGCTCACCTGGTCGACCGGTCGTGGGGAACGCTGTCATCGGGGGAGCGCAAGCGCGTCGAGCTGGCTCGCGCTCTGATGCCGGACCCGGAGATGCTCTTCCTCGACGAGCCCGCCTCGGGGCTGGACCTGGCCGGCCGCGAGCAGCTCCTGGCTGCGCTCACCGAGATCATCTCCTCACCCGACTCGCCCTCCATGGTCCTGGTGACCCACCACCTGGAGGAGATCCCGGAGGGCTTCACCCACGCGCTCACGCTGCGTGAGGGAAAGGTCGTGGGCTCCGGCCCGCTTCAGGAGGTCCTCACCGCGGACACGATCAGCACGACCTTCGGTATGCCGCTGGAGGTCACCTACGACCGCGGTCGCTACGCGGCCAGGGGGCTCCCTGCCGGCCACGGCAGGCGCGTCGCCGAGGCCAAAGGCTGACCACCGGTTCCGGGAGGGAAGGCCGCTGCGGGCCGCATCGATCCCTGATCGTCCCCGACCGGCACCCGACCACATACTCACCGACCGCGTTCATCAGGAGGTTCGCATGGAATGGCTGTTCTGGGTCGCAGGGGCGCTGCTCCTCGTCGTCATCGAGACGATGACAGCGGATCTCACCTTCCTCATGATCGCCGGAGGTGCGCTGGGAGGAGGGCTGACATCCTTCCTCGGCGGACCCGTGTGGGCGCAGGTCGTGGTCTTCGCCTGCGTCTCCACCCTGCTTCTCTTCGCCGTGCGCCCCTGGGCCAAGCGTCGCCTTGCGGCCGCCACCCCGCAGATGAAGACCAACGTTGAGGCCCTCATCGGTCGGTCTGCCGTCACCATTACTCCTGTCGACCGTGAAGGCGGGCGGGTGCGCCTGGGCGGCGAGGAGTGGAGCGCCCGCCTGGCTCCCGTCGCCCAGGGAGGCGTCACCCGTCTGGAGGCCGGGGTGAGTGTGACCGTGGCCCAGATCGACGGGGCCGTGGCCGTGGTCGCCCCGGTGACGACCTCCACCACCGCCCCCGCGTCCTGACGCTGCCCGCGCCGGCCCCAACCGTTCTGACCACCCGTTCAACCCCTGCAGGAGGAACCTCGTGCCCTTCGTCTCCATCATCTTGCTTCTCGTGGCCGTCCTGGTCATCGTCGCCATCTTCCGGGCAGTGCGGATCGTCAAGCAGAGCACTGCGATCATCGTTGAGCGCCTGGGGCGCTTCCAGGCGGCCTACGGCGCTGGAATGCACTTCCTGGTGCCCTTCATCGACCGGGTGCGCAACATCATGGACCTGCGTGAGCAGGTCGTCTCCTTCCCGCCTCAGCCCGTCATCACCTCCGACAACCTCGTCGTGAGCATCGACTCGGTGGTCTACTACCAGATCACCGACCCCATGCGCGCCACCTACGAGATCTCCAACTACCTGCAGGCCATTGAGCAGCTGACGGTCACCACGCTGCGTAACGTCGTCGGCTCCATGGACCTGGAGCAGACGCTGACCAGCCGCGACCAGATCAATGGCCAGCTGCGCGGCGTCCTGGACCAGGCCACCGGCCGCTGGGGAATCCGCGTCAACAGCGTGGAGCTGAAGTCCATCGACCCGCCGGCCTCCATCCAGGGCTCCATGGAGCAGCAGATGCGCGCCGAGCGTGACCGCCGCGCCGCGATCCTGACCGCCGAGGGTGTCAAGCAGTCCCAGATCCTCACGGCCGAGGGTGACAAGCAGTCCGCGATCCTGCGCGCCGAGGGTCAGGCGCAGTCCGCGATCCTCAAGGCGCAGGGTGAGTCGCGCGCCATCCTTCAGGTCTTCGACGCCATCCACCGTGGTAACGCCGACTCCAAGCTGCTGGCCTACCAGTACCTCCAGACCCTGCCCAAGATCGCCAACGGCTCCTCCTCCAAGATGTGGATCGTGCCCACGGAGTTCACGGCGGCGCTCGACGGCATCGCCGGCGCCCTGGGCGGTGGCAAGGACGGTGGCCCCGGCGGCTCGGACGACTCCGACGACGACGCCGCCCGTCCCGGTGTCGACCTCTCCGGCAGCGAGCTCGACCTGGGGATCGCCTCGGATCTGGCCAGCACCAGTCTCCAGGCCCCCGAGGAGGCCCTCGCCCAGGCCCGTGGTGAGGTCGAGTCGGCCTCCCAGGAGGCCAGTGAGGAGCCCGCACCCAAGGCAGGCGTCTCCCCGAAGGCTCCTGCGGATGAGGCCGACGGCGAGGCCACGGTGAGCGTTCCGACCTCCGACGGCCTCGAGGGGTCTCACGCCGGGCACGGCAGCCACGTGTCCGACCCCGAGGAGGCCCAGCCCGGTTCCGTGCCCCCTCGCGGCGGTTACGGCATTCAGGCCCAGCCCGGCTACGGCACGCCTCCCGGCGCGCCCCAGGGCCCCTACGGAGCCTGAGCCGACTGCCCTCACACTCCCGGGGGACCTGACGAGGGCCCGGGGACACTCGCTGCGGCGGGAGGAGTGGGCGATCCACGATGATCGGCCTATTCTTCCCGCCGTACTGCTGTACTGGACCGGGAAAGCCCCAGAAGGTGACGACGCGATGATTATTGAGCTGGCCGACGGCGCCGACGAGCGCCTGGCGGACTACACCAGGCTGACGGACGTGGCGCTGCGCCGTCGTCTGGAGACGCAGCGGGGGCTGTACATGGCCGAGTCCTCCAAGGTCATCACGCGCGCCGTGGCCGCCGGGCACGCCCCGCGCTCCTTCCTCATGGCCCCGCGCCACTTGGAGGAGATGCGCCCGGTCATCGCCTCCGCGGCCGGCTGCGCAGGCAGCGACGACGGCGGTGAGGTCCCCGTGTTCGTCGCCCCCGAGGAGGTCCTGGAGTCCATCACGGGATTCCACCTGCACCGCGGGGCCCTGGCCGCCATGAACCGGCCCGAGCTCGCCGGAGTTCCCGAGCTGCTTGCGGCCGCCCGTGGGGGAGCGGGGGCCAGGCGGGTCGCGATCCTGGAGGACCTGGTGGACCACACGAACGTGGGGGCCGCCTTCCGCAGCGCGGCCGCCCTGGGGATCGATGCCGTCCTGGTCACTCCGCGCTGCGCGGACCCCCTCTACCGGCGCAGCGTGCGCGTCTCCATGGGCACCGTCTTCCAGGTCCCCTGGACCCGGATCGAGCCCTGGCCCGCCATGGACGAGCTCCACGCACAGGGCTTCACCGTGGCCGCCCTGGCACTGTCGGACACTTCCGTGGCACTGGATGAGTTCGCGGCCTCCACGGCGTGCACCGGCGCGGACTCCAGGGTCGCCGTCGTCCTGGGCACGGAGGGCGACGGACTGTCCCACCGGACCATCACCGCGGCCGACGAGGTGGTGCGCATCCCCATGGCCGGGGGAGTGGACTCCCTCAATGTGGCGGCCGCGGCCGCCGTGGCCTTCTGGGCGCTGCGCCTGCCCTGACCTGGAGTTGCAAGTCCGGTGCCGCAGGTTCGCGCTGGACGATGGCAGGAGAGCAATACGGTGGGGCCGGATCCGTCCATGGACGGAT
>NZ_KV789134.1:0-1145 GCF_001807465.1 Actinomyces sp. HMSC08A09
CGGTGGGGTCAGGTGGTGGATGCACCACTCGTGGGAGGGGTGTTGTGTGTCTGGGACTTGGTTTGATCAGGATGTGCGTCGTGATGCGGTGGCGCGGGTGGTGGCTGGTGAGTCGGCTTCGGCGGTGGCTCGGGATCTGGGGTGCTGTCGTGGGTCGGTGAGCCTGTGGTGCCAGAAGGCGGGGGTGGAGCTGGTAGGCGGACGACGGGGTGGGACGGCCCAGTCCGACCAGGCCAGACGCGCCAAGGTCGCCCAGGCCGTCCTGGCCGGAGCGTCCCTGACCCAGGCGGCAGCCGCGGCCGGGGTGAGCCGGGACAGTGCCAGGCGGTACTGGCACGATCAGGCCATGGAGGACGCAGCAACAGCATCAAGACGCTCGTCAGGACGCTCGTCGGGGCGGCGGGGTCGTGGGGGCTGGTCGGCGTCGGCCTGCTCGGGGCGGGTCGGGCGCGGGCAGCGCGTCAGCGACGCCGAGCGGGTCCTGATCGCTCAGGGCCGGGCCCGTGGGGAGTCGGCCGCCGCCATCGCCCGCGCCCTGGGGCGGTGCCGTCAGACCGTCTCACGAGAGATCACCCGCAACACCGGCCCTGACGGGGTCTACCGGGCCCCGGGGGCCTCAGCTGCGGCCCAGGAGCGCCTGGCCCGCCCCAAGACCAGGAGGCTCGACGCCGATCCCGTCCTGCGCGCCGAGGTGGTGGCCCTGCTCGAGGACGGGGCCAGCCCCCGCCAGATCAGCACGCGCCTGCGCTGGGCCCACCCCGACAATGAGTCCATGCGCATATCCCATGAGCAGATCTACCAGGCCCTCTACGTCCAGGGCGCCGGGAGCCTGCGCCAGCAGCTGCGGGTGGACAAGGCCCTGCGCTCAGGACGCACCCGGCGCCTGCCCCGCTCACCACTGGCCGGCCTGCCCCGCAGATCCAACCGTCCCTGGATCGAGGGGGCCCAGATCAGTGTGCGCCCGCCCCAGGCCGCCGACCGGGCCGTACCGGGTCACTGGGAGGGCGACCTGGTCATCGGCGCCGGCGGGCGCAGCGCCCTGATCACCCTGGTGGAGCGCGCCAGCCGCTTCGTGCTCATACACCGCCTGGGCGCCGGCCACGACTCCCAGACCGTCACCACCGCCTTGCAGACCATGGTCGCTG
>NZ_KV789135.1:0-12903 GCF_001807465.1 Actinomyces sp. HMSC08A09
CCCCGGCCCGCCCCTCTCGGGGGTCGGCCGGGGCGCCGGGCTTGCTCGGCTTACTCGGCGAACGCCGCTCACTCGGTGGCGATGGCGTCCAGGACCGGAATCCGGGAGGCGCGCAGCGCCGGCCACAGGGCCGCGATGACGCCGACCACCACGGAGAGCACGAGCATGCCCACCATCTGGCCCCAGGGGATGCTGAGGCTCGTCAGCCCCTGATCCTCCAGGACCTCCTTGAGAGCGGTGGCCAGGACCACCCCGGTCGCCCCGCCCAGCACGGTGCCGTACAGGGAGGTGAGGACCGACTCGGTGATGATCTCCCCGGACAGCTGGGCCTTGCCCAGGCCGACGGCGCGCATGAGCCCGATCTCCCGGGTACGCTCCGAGACCGAGAGCACCAGGGTGTTGACGATACCCAGGATGGCGATGGCGATGCTCAGCCCCAGCAGGCCGTAGAGGACGGCGAGCATCCGGTTGATCTGCTGACCGACCTGGTCGGAGATCTCGCTGGCGTCGCGCACCGCGTACTGGTAGGTGTCAGCCACGATGTCGCGGGCCTTGCCCCGCACCGTGTCGAGGTCGGTGCCCTCCTTGAGGGTCAGGAGCATGCCCTGCGGCGAGTCCAGGACGTGGGCCGGGTCCGTGGTGGTGCCCGGGGAGTTCCAGGAGCCCACTGCCGCAGCCAGTTCGGGGGCGATGTAGTAGTTCCCGCCGGTTCCCTTTGGGTCGACGACGGCGCTGACCGTGGCCTCAACCGACCCGGTGGGGCCGGTGACGGAGACCTTGTCCCCGAGCTTGAGGCCCTCGTCCTTCTTCGCGGCCACGTGGGTGGCGTCCAGATCCTTCATCGACCCGGCGCTCGCGGAGACGTCGTAGGCCTTGGAGTAGGTGGCGGGATCGACGACGATGACGGTGGCGGTGGGGGTCTGGCTGCCGTCGGGCTTGGTGACGGAGTCGGCGTAGATGGAGTAGGAGGAGGTCTCCTTGACCCCGTCGATGGCGGCGATCTCCTTGGCCTTGTCGGCCGAGAGCCGGGTGCCCAGGCTGCCGATGGTGGCCGGCTGGACCACGAGGTCGGCCTTGAGGGACTTGTCGATCTCGTCGGAGGTCGAGGACTGGAAGGAGGCGGCCAGCGTGGCGCCGGCGCACACCAGGGCCATACCCACCATGAGGGCGCCGGAGGTGTTGGCCGTGCGGCGCGGGTTGTGGACGATATTGCGCACCGCCAGGCGCCCGGCGGGCCGCAGCAGCCGGAAGGGCAGGCCCAGCACGGCCACCACCGGGCGGGCCAGGGTCGGGGAGACGATGAGCAGTCCCAGGACGGTGCCGCCCGCGCCCAGCCCCATGATGAGACCGCGCTGCGTCAGGTCCGCGTTCACCCACGCGGCGGCGATCGCGGCCGCTCCGGCCGCCAGCAGCAGCCCGCCCAGGATCGTGCGCAGCACCAGGGACTTCTCCCGGGAACCTGACACACCGCGCATGGCCTCGACCGGGTGGGTCAGGGCGGCCTCCCGAGCCGGCAGCAGAGCGCCGACGACGGTGACGGCCAGGCCCACCGCCAGCGAGATCGCGATGATCGTCCCGCTCAGGCCCGTGCCCTCCAGCAGCGGCATGCCGGCGGCGTCGAGCAGTGCGGACAGTCCGGCCAGCAGCCCCGCGCCCGCGGCCACGCCCAGGGCGGAGCCGACGATGCCGATGACGACCGCCTGCAGGAACACCACGCCGAACACGGAGGCCGGCGAGGCCCCGACGGCCCGCAGGAGGGCGAACTCCTTGACCCGCTGACGCATGCTCATCGCGAAGGAGTTCATGATGATGAAGGAGCCCACGAACATTGCGACGACGACGAAGACCAGCAGGAAGACCTGAACGAAGCCCAGCTGCTCCTCAATGGCCTTGTTCTGCTCCTTGATGACCTCGGCGCGGGTCTGGACCTGGGCGCCGTCGGGAAGGATCTTGGTGATCTCGGACTTGACGGTGTCCACTGAGGAGCCCTGAGCGACGTCGACGGCGATGGTCGTCACCTTCCCGTCCGGGGCGGCGATGGGCATGAGCCAGCTCGGATCCACGCCCACGACCGTCGCGCTGGCCATGGAGGACTCGTAGTGGAACTCACCGACCACGGTGACCTCGGTGGGTGAGCCCTGCACCACGATGTGCGTCTTGTCCCCGACCTTGAGGCCGGAGTTCTTCAGGGCTCCGGACTCCAGGGCGATCTCACCGGCCCCTTGAGGCTTGTGGCCCTGGGCCCAGGTCAGGCCCTTCTCGTTGTCGTACAGCGGTATGAAGAGCGTGGGGGCGCCGGTGGTGGTGACCGGGGCGTCGTTAGAGCCCACGAGGACCCCGGTCATCTGAGCATCGGGCTTGGCGGCCTCGACTCCGTCGATCTGCTTAATCTGATCGGCCAGGGATCCGTCAATGGGCTTGGTCTGCGTCGAGTTGGAGGAGCCACTGCCGCCACTGTTGTTGTCGGAGGCGATCTTGGGGCCCTGGACATACAGGTCCGAGGTGGCGGTGGAGGAGACCAGCTTGGAGAAGGTCTCCGACAGGGAGGCACGCAGGGCGAGCGTGCCCGACAGGAACGCCACCCCGAGCATGACGGCGAAGGTGGTCAGGAAGAACTGTTTGGCGTGGGCGCGCACGGAGCGCCAGGCGACTCGTCTCACGGCTCAGGCCCCCTCGACGGCCGAGCCGGTGAACGGGGCAGCGGCTACGGGGGAGGGCTCGGTCTCGCTCAGCTCGCGCAGGGCGTCCAGGACCCGGTCGCGGTCGGGGTCGTCCAGCTGGGCGACGACGTGCCCGTCGCGCAGGAAGATGACGGTGTCGGCCCAGGCGGCCGCCTCCGGCTCGTGGGTCACCATGACCACCGACTGCCCCAGGTCGTCGACGCTGCGGCGCAGGATCTCCAGGACCTGGTCGGTGGAGACGGAGTCCAGGTTCCCGGTGGGCTCATCGGCGAAGACGACCGCCGGCTCACCCACGAGCGCCCGGGCGCAGGCCACACGCTGAACCTGGCCGCCGGAGAGCTCGGCTGGCCGGTGCGATAGGCGCTCCCTGAGGCCGACGGCGTCGATGACCTGGTCGAAACGCTGCGGGTTGACCTTCTTGCGAGCGATATCCAGGGGCAGGGTGATGTTCTCCGCCGCCGTGAGGGTGGGGACCAGGTTGAAGGACTGGAAGATGAAGCCGATGCGCTCGCGGCGCAGGCGGGTGAGGCGACGCTGGTTCATGGAGGAGACCATGTCGCCGTCGAGCATGATCTCCCCGGAGGTGATCGAGTCCAGGCCGGCCAGGCAGTGCATGAGCGTGGACTTGCCGGAGCCGGACGGCCCCATGATGGCGGTGAAGCGGGCGCGGGCGATGTCGACGTTGACGGAGTCGAGCGCTGTGACGGCGCCCGATCCGCGGCCGTAGACCTTGGTGAGGTTGCGTGCGGAGACCACGGGGTCATCCACCGGATGGTGAGGTGTGAGGACGGAGGATGCTGCTGGTGCGGAACTACTCATAGGTTCAGTCTGGCAGTGGCATGACTTCCTCGAATCCTCCTGGCGGAGGACCAGCCCCTGACCTCTTGACTAGTCCACCCTGACCTGCGGTAGGGGATGACCCTGAGACGAGGGGTGGACGGGGCGCATGGAGGATGAGGGTGTTCGTCGAGGTGGAGTCCGTTTTCTAACTTCTCCGACGAATCGTGATTACCATCGGGGATGATCGGAGCCTGGTGAAGGACCCAGGATGGGTTGGCTGCGCGCCCGATCAGTCGAGGTCACCCATACGTTCTCCCGGAAAGGCTCTGCATGGATCCGGTTCAGCTCATGATGGCGGCGCATCAGGCCGATGCAACCGTTGCCGCTCAGACTCCGGACCAGGCCCTGCAGGCCGCCATCGCACAGAGCCGGCCCGACCTGTGGGCGCCGCTGTCGACCAACCCGGCCGCCTATCCCGACCTGCTCGGCTGGCTGGCCAGTACCGGGAACGTCGAGGTCCTCGCCAATCTCCGTGCGCGCGGTTACCTGACCGACGACGCGGCCGCCAGTGCTGCTGGTGGCGTGGGTGACGCAGGGGCTGCGGCTGCGGCTGATAGTGCGGCCGGCGAGCCCACTGTGGATCCTGCTTTCAGTCAGGGGGACCCGGCGCAGACGGAGCCGACCGAGTCGGCGGAGTCGGCCGGAGACGGCGGCACTCCGGTGGACGAGGACGAGGCCGCCGATGAGCCCGGGCCGGTTGACGATGATGAGGCCGAGGATGTGCAGGCCACGGAATCTGTGGCTGAGGCTGCCACTGAGCCCGATGCGGAGACCGCAACCGGCGAAGCTCAGGCGCCGCGCCCCGACGATTCGGGTGACGAGGCAGAGGACGATGCGGAGGATGCCGACTCTGGCGAAGCTGGTGTCGAGCCGGAGACAGAGGAGTCTGACGAGGACTCCGAGGGCACTGAGGGCACTGAGGATGCCGAGGCTGAGGGCCCGGCTCCGGAGGACCCGCACGTCGAGGACACCGCCGCCGACGAGTCTGCCGACGAGCGTGGCGTGGAGCCTGCTGATGAGGTCGAGGATGTGCAGGCCGCGGAGTCTGCGGATGGGACCGCCACTGAGTCCGATGCAGGGCCGGAGGCCGCCGCCGACGAGGCTCAGGAATCGGGGACCGATCAGCCTGAGGGCGAGGCCTCTGAGGAACAGGCAGCCGAGGACGTCGCCGCCGACGAGTCTGGCGATGAGCGTGGCGTGGAGCCTGCTGATGAGGTCGAGGATGTGCAGGCCGCGGAGTCTGTGGCTGAGGCTGCTACCGAGCCCGATGCGGAGGACTCTGCGGAGGAGGCCACGGATGTCGACGACTTTGGCGAGGTCGGCGACGAGCAGGACACAGACGACCCCGCCGAGGGCTCCAACGCGGCTGAGGCTGCCACCGATCCCGATGCGGAGGGCGTCGTCGACGAGGCTGCGGACTCCGACAACAACGACACGACCGTCCTCGCCCCCGGCTCGCAGCGGCACGAGGTCGACTCGGCTGACACGACTGATTCCACGGCGTCAGCCCAGTCTGCGGCCGTGACCTCCGGCTGGACAGCGGGCTCGGCCGCTCCCGCCGCGGGCTCGGCCGAGTCGGTGGCCTTCCCCGTGCCCCCGCCGCCGTCGGCCGAGGACATCGCCGCCTGGGCCGAGACCCCCAGTGGGGCGCCGTCGGGCTTCTCCGCCGCTCAGCCGGCCGTGGAACTGGACATGTTCGGCCCCCAGATGATGGCCCAGATGCCGCCTCCCCAGCAGAAGCAGCCGTCGAAGTCCAGCAGCGGTCGCCTGGTCGCGATCATCGTGGTCCTCCTGCTCGTCATCGTCGGCGGAGGCGGCCTATGGGCCGGCAGCTACTTCGCCAACAAGGACAAGAGTGGGGACACCTCCCAGGACAAGGCCGACAGCAACGGGGGTGAGGACGGCAAGCAGAACGGTCAGGCCGACGCCGCGGCCACCTCGACCGCGGCGGCCCTGCCCTCGGGCGCGGTCAAGGCCTGCTCCAGCATGCCGACCTTCACGATCACCTCGGTGGAGGACGGCCAGGGCGAGCTCAAGGTCCACGGCAACATGGCGACCTCCTGCGCCGAGGGCGACTTCCTGGCCGGATCGTCCAGCCAGGTCCTCGTTTACAGCTCCACCAGCCCCACCGGCGGCGCCGACGTCGACCACCTTGTGGCCTCGGGAACCTTCGACCTCTCCAGCGACCCGCTCATCATCCCCAACGGCGGCCGGGCGGTGACGCTGCGCTTCGGCGAGCAGCACTACTTCCGCACCGCCAAGGACCTCGACCTCAAGGGCCTGACGGTCCGGCCCTCCTTCGACCGCGGCTCCTCATCGACCGCCACCGCGAAGAGCTCGACGAACTCCGCGATGACCATCGCCTCCTCCGCGAGCTCCAACGCCAACCAGGAGGCGCAGGACGAGCAGGCCGCCGGAGACGCCATCCAGTGGCAGATCAAGCACGACTACCCCATCGTGATGAACAGCTTGCGGGGCAAGTGGACCCCGCAGCTGTCCTCCAAGCAGGTGGGGCTCGTGGCCGACGGGCAGACCTGGACCAAGCGCTCGATCCTCGCGGAGTACCTCAAGACGCAGCAGGCCAACCCGAAGGCCGTCATCATCGACACCAGCCAGTGGCCGGTCTACGACACCGGCGGCTGGTGGGTGACTCTGCAGGGTGATACCTACTCCGACGGCGACCAGGCCAACGCCTGGTGCGACGCCCAGGGCTACGACTCCGACCACTGCCTGGCCAAGCGCATCGAGTCCAACGGAACATCGCAGGGCACCACCAAGCTTCGCTGAGATCTGAGCCGGCTCGCCCGATAACGTGATCGGCCCGCCTCGAGCCACTGGCTCAAGGCGGGCCGATGCGCATCTCGGCGCGCGTCAGGACTGCAGGCTCTTCTTCAGGTTCAGCACCCGCGTGGCCGACTCGTCCACCCGCGCCGCGAAGGCCGGATCGGACCGGGCAGTGGCGATGAGGGCCTTGACCATGTCCGCGGCCACCGTCGGGTCCGCCGAGGCCAGCACGATGTCGCAGCCGGCCCGGATCGCCCGCACGGCCCGATCGCCCGCGCTCACGTCCTGGACCTGGACGGCGGCGGAGACGTCGTCGGTGATGACCACCCCGGAGAAGCCCATCTCCCTGCGCAGCATGTCGGTGACGATTGTCGAGGAGAAGACCGCCGGCGCTGAGGGGTCGATGAGGGAGTACGTCGCCGAGGAGACCATGATGACCGGCGCGCCGGCGGCGATGGCGGCGCCGAAGACGACACTGACGGCGGTATCGGCGCCGCGGGTCGTGGTGGAGTCGACGACGCCCGCAGACGTGTCAGTGTTGGCCGTCACCCGCCCCAGGCCCGGGAAGTGCTTGTAAGTGGGGATGACCTTCGAGGCCTGCATCCCCTCGGCGAAGGCACCGGCCTGGGAGGAGACCGTGGCGGCGTCGTGCCCGTACTCCCGCCCCCAGCGGCCGATGGGCTCGTTGGAGGCCGGCCGGGCAATGTCGACCAGGTCGGCGACCGGGGCCAGGTTCATGTTGACGCCGACGTCGGCCAGCTCCTTGCCCCAGGTGCGCGCCGAGGCCACCAGCTGGTCGCGCGGCTGAGCCGACTGGTCCAGCGCCGAGGGGATGTCGGAGAAGCCCGATCCGGCCAGGACCTGGACCTCGCCGCCCTCCTGGTCGGTGGCCACAAGCATCGGGGTGGCGTGGGTCGTGCCCGGGCCGACCTTGGAGGTGAAGGAGCTGATGACCTTCTGGGTCGCCTGGCTGCCCGCCGTGGTGCGTCCGGCGATGAAGATGTTGCCGACATGGTGGGTGTCGACGGCCTCGTTGGAGGACTGCTTGGGGGCCTGGGCGTCCACCCCGACCATCATGAGCTGGCCGACCTTCTCCTCCAGGCTCCAGCCCGCCAGCGCTCCGTCGGTGGCCGTTGCCGTCGCTGTGGCCGACGGAGCCGGGCTCGCGGCCGCGGTGGGCGAGGGGGCGGCGCTCGACGCCGCCGGCTCCGGGGTCTGGGGCTTCGCACTGGGGGAGGAGCCGGCCGACGAGGAGCCGGGGATGAGGGAGCATCCCGCCAGGGACCCGGCGCCCACCAGGGCCGCCAGGAGCACTGGTCGTCGACTCATGTGGTGCTGCGGGGACGTGCTCGGGTCGGCGGGGGCGGGAGTCTCCCCGGCATCCGGAGCTGCAGGCCGATGACGGTCGTTCATGTCGGCCACACTAAGACAGGTCCCTGGGTACTCGCGAGGTCATGACCCTGACGGTCTGTTCACGCACTGTTCGCGGCGCTACTCCCAGCCCAGCTCGTGGAGGCGCTCGTCGGGGATGCCGAAGTGGTGGGCCACCTCGTGGATGACGGTCACGGTGATCTCCTCCTCCAGCTCCTCGCGACTCGTGCACCAGCGCTCCAAGGGTCCGCGGAAGATGAGGATGCGGTCGGGCAGCACCATGGACCAGCCCTCGTCGCGCTCGGTCAGGGGGACGCCGTCGTACAGCCCCAGGAGCGTAGGCAGGCCGGCGTCGTCATAGTCCTCCTCGGTGAGCATCTCCGGATCGGGCTCGTCCTGAACCAGGACGACGACGTTATCCATCACCTCGGCCAGGTCCTTCGGGATCCGGTCGAGGGCGTCGCCGACGACGTCCTCGAAGTCCTGCTGCGACATCCTGACCGGCTGCGGCTCCCGGGGGCGGTCAGGCTCCTGCTGGTGCTCGTGGCTCACGGGCACAGCCTGCCAGACCGCCAGACCGCCCGGCTCCGGTCCGACAGTCCTCGCGGGCCGGAATTTCGCCGAAAACCGAGCGGTGAGGAGGGTCACGCTCCTGGGATTTGCGCTGCGGAAGACTGTCCCCTTAGTGTTCATCCCGGTTCGAGGCGCGACGACGTCGAAGGCCCCTGGCCCCCATCGTCTAGCGGCCTAGGACCCCGCCCTTTCACGGCGGTAGCACGGGTTCGAATCCCGTTGGGGGTACGGATTCGCACAAGTGAATAACACAGTGAATTCACACTGGCCTCGTGGCGCAGTTGGTTAGCGCGCCGCCCTGTCACGGCGGAGGTCGCGGGTTCAAGTCCCGTCGAGGTCGCGGAACGGTCGGTCCGATCAGAAATGGTCGGGCCGATTCCATCCCACGGCTCTGTAGCTCAGTTGGTAGAGCGTTCGACTGAAAATCGAAAGGTCACCGGATCGACGCCGGTCGGAGCCACTGCGAAAGGCCCGGAACCCACAAGGTTCCGGGCCTTCGCTCGTGACCGGGTGAGCCTCGCGCCGGGGCGGAGGGACTCACTGGTGGTCGCGCCGGTAGCGGCGCACGGTGGCGAAGATGCCGAAGGCGACGGCGGCCACCGGCCAGATGATCCAGGAGATGTCCCAGGCGTCGAAGATGAAGCTCCACAGCAGGTAGATGATCACCGCGGCCGGCCAGTAGATCCCGGCCACGAGGTTGGTGAAGGGGTCGTCATCGTCCTGCTCGCTCTGCCAGGAGGACGGCTGGCCGACAGGGGCGGGGGTGGTGGGGCGATTGGGGGCGAATGTCGTCGGGGCGCCGGCGGGGGCCACCTGTGGAGCGCCGCCGGGCTGGATGTCCTGAGCGATGCCGAGGACCGGGGCCAGTTCGTGAAGGTTGCCGAAGTCGGTGATGACCTGCCCGACCGCCTCATTGTGGGTCTTGCCCTGGGCGATGGCGTCGTTGTAGGCGTCCTCCATCATGGCGCGCAGTTCGGAGCGGGCCTCGATCAGGCGAGGGGTGGCGGGGTAGGGGGCGAACATGTTGTCGAGGAAGGTCTCGATGGTGTCCATCAGTGGGATCCTTTCGCGAAGCGGTCGATGAGGGTCTTGGTGTCCTCCCACTCGGCGACCTTGGCGGTCAGGTGGGTGGTGCCTTCGGGGGTGAGGCGGTAGTAGGTGCGGGACTTGCCGGAGTCGGACACTCCCGAGTAGGAGGCCGCCAGGCCGGTGGACTCCAGGCGCTTGAGGGCCGTGTAGAGCGTGGTCTGCTTGATGGTGTACTCGCCGTCGGAGACCTCGGTGATGGTCTTGGCCAGATCGTAGGCGTAGGACGGCTGTCGCTTGAGCAGGGACAGGACGATGAGGTCGATGTAGCCGCGAATGGCGTCTGCGCTAATCATGTGAACCCTCCTTCCTTGGTTCGTGATGACGGGGCCCTGAGGTCCTTGCGTGCATCTAACGTACTACGGCACGCGTAGTACGTCAAGCGGATGTTGGAGAGGGATGCTTCCGCTGGCGGCCATACGTCACAGCCCAGGCACAGTCGGCCTGCTTAAGGTGGCTTCATGCTCGTCGCAGCCACCACCCCTCCCGCGACCCCCAGCGCAGATCCCAGCGCGAGTGCCTCGACCACGCCCACTCCCACGGGTGTGCCCGAAGTCAACGTCGACGAGACCGTCAAGGCGGTGACCAAGACGACCAACGACCTGGTCACCATCGCCTGGCAGGCCGGCGTGGGAGTCGTCATCGGCCTGGTCATCGCCTTCGTGGTGGTGGCGGTCCTGACGTTCATGGGCAGGCGCCGCCTCCTGTACCGCGAGATCGTGGACTTCGGGCGCCGCCCCGCCTTCGCCGTCGGCGCCATGACCGGAGCCTTCCTGGGTTCCCAGCTTGCCCTGACCGGGCTGCGGCACACCAAGAGCGACTCCACGACGATGGTGGTCATCGAACGCGGGGTCACCATCGCCCTCATCTTCGCGGTGACCTGGCTCGTCGTCGCCTTCGCCAAGGCCATCGAGTCCACCGTCGTCAAAGGGGCGCAGGCCGGCGGGAACCAGGGGCGCGCCAACCGGGTGACCACCCAGAGCCAGATCATCCGGCGCGTCGCCCAGGTCATCATCGTCATCGCCGGGCTCGTCAGCGCCATCATGACCTTCCCCAGCGTCCAGTTCGCCATGGGCTCGCTGCTCGCCTCGGCCGGTCTGGCCTCCGTCATCGCCGGTATGGCCGCCCGCTCCATGCTCGGCAACGTCTTCGCCGGCCTCCAGCTGGCCACCACCGACGCCATCCGGGTGGACGACATCGTCGTCGTCGATAACGAGCAGGGCACCATCGAGGAGATCACCCTGACCTACGTGGTCATGCGCACCTGGGACGACCGGCGGCTCATCCTGCCCTCGACCCACTTCACCGAGAACCCCTTCGCCAACTGGACGCGCGGAGGCTCCCAGGCCACCGGCTCCTTCACCCTCGACCTGGACTGGCGCGTGCCCATCGCCTCGCTGCGCGCCGAGCTGGCCCGCCTCGTGGCCGCCTCGCCGGTCTGGGACGGGCGCCAGGCCTCACTCGAGGTCTCCGACGCCGTCGGCGGCCACGTCACCGTGAAGATCGTCCTGACCGGGGACAAGCCCAGCGACGTCGGCGCCCTCAAGTCCTACGTGCGCGAGGAGCTGGTCACCTGGCTCCAGCGGGAGGCCCCCTACGCCCTGCCGCGCACGCGGGTGGAGGTCGAGCAGGTCGAGGTCACCCAGGACCTCGGCCCCGAGGAGGTGGCCCGCGCCGCCGAAGAGATCGTCGCCAAGCAGAAGGCCGGCCCCGCCAGCGCCACCACGGCCGCTCCAGACAACGGAGGCGATGGCGCCGCGACCACGGAGGCCGAGGGGGAGAGCGCCGCCCACGGGCTGGGGGCCCGGCGGGCCGTCACCCTGGGGCGGGCCATGGGGCGCTCCCTGCTGCACCGCGCCCGGCGCGGGGGCCTGGGACCCAGGTGAGCCGAGCCGCTACGTGGCCGACGCCCCGGCGGATGGGTGAGTTTTCGCTGCGTGAACGCAGGTCGCCCGGCGTCGTCGGGCGGGTAACGATGAGCCCATGACTACGAACGCCAGCAGCGACCCCTCCGTGACGCCCGCCTCTGCGCCCTCCGGCCCGGCCCCCGACGGCCCGATCCTCGACCTGGAGGCCGCCGCGCGCACCGACGCCCAGTGGCGCGCCGCCCTGAGCCCCATGGAGTACCACGTGCTGCGCGAAGCCGGCACCGAACGCCCCTTCACCGGGGCCCTGCTCGACGAGCACCGCGAGGGCGTCTACCGCTGCCGCGGCTGCGGCGCCGAGCTGTTCCGCTCCACCACCAAGTTCGACTCCCACTGCGGCTGGCCCTCCTTCTACGACCCCTCCGACTCCGAGGCGGTCACCCTGAGCACCGACACCTCCCACGGCATGGTGCGCACCGAGGTCCGCTGCGCAACCTGTGCCAGCCACCTGGGACACGTCTTCGACGACGCCCCCCAGACCCCCACCGGCCAGCGCTACTGTATGAACTCCGTGAGCCTGACCTTCGAGGAGGAGCAAGCATGATCCGGGTCCTGAGCCTCAACCTCCAGCACGGCCTGCCCGGCGCCGGAGCCGGTGACGGCAGCGCCTCCACCGGATCGCTGGCCGGCGCCGACATCTCCGCCCCCGCCACCGCCCGCACCGTCATGCGGGCCACGGCCGAGCAGATCGCCGAGCTGGCCCCCGACATCATCGCCCTCCAGGAGGTGGAC
The DNA here is from genome assembly GCF_001807465.1 of Actinomyces sp. HMSC08A09. NCBI lineage: Bacteria > Bacillati > Actinomycetota > Actinomycetes > Actinomycetales > Actinomycetaceae > Actinomyces > Actinomyces sp. HMSC08A09. Next base: position 11,993 of record NZ_KV789135.1, read on the forward strand.
CTGGGCCAGGCCCGCTCCGGGCGCCTCCACCAGGCGGCCTTCCTCGCCGAGGAGCTGGGCATGCCGACCTGTCGCTTCTCCGCCAGCTACGCCGGGCCGGTGGTGGGGCTGCGCCGTCGGCCCCTGCGCACCGCGCTGAGCTCGCCGACCGACGACGTCCTGGGGCTGCTGCGCGCCGCCGTCGGGGCCGGGCCGATCGGCTACGGCAACGCCCTCCTGTCGCGCTTCCCGGTCTCCGGCTGGCACGTCAAGCGCCTGGGGCGCGGGGCCTCCAGCGTGGAGAAGCGCGGCAAGCGGGCCTGGGACCCGCGCTCCTACCACGTGTCCACCGCCTCCCAGCGCGTCATGGTGGCCGCCACCCTCGAGGTGCCCGAAGGCGCTGGCGGGCCGATCCGCCAGCTCTCGGTCGCCTCCACCCACCTGGCGACCCGCGAGTCCATGGCGGCGCGCCAGCTCGCCGCCGCCTGGGGGGCGCTCGCCGGGCTGCCCGGGCCGCACCTGCTCGTGGGCGACTACAACCTCTCCGCCGAGCAGGTCGACGCCCTGGGGCTCGGGCGGACCGTGGGGGAGGGGCTCACCTTCCCGGCAGCCGACCCCAAGCGGCGCATCGACCACGTGCTGACCGACCTGTGGCCCACCGGCCCCGACGGCCTGCCGCTGACCGATGAGGCCGCCGCGTCGGGCGGGGGCCCGCTCCTGCGCGCCGTGGAGTGGGGCACGAGCTCCTTCATCATCTCCGACCACGTCGGCACCTGGGTGGACCTCGAGCCGGTCGGCTGAGGGGGCGCCCGCCAAGGCCCAGCACCGGCGAAGTCGTACTGCCGGCTTCGTCGTTGTCGGGCCCCGTCGCAGCCCTGCCCGCGAGGTCGTACCTTAGGTCGCGCGTTCGAGGGGTAGAGGGTACGACCGCG
>NZ_KV789135.1:12923-35169 GCF_001807465.1 Actinomyces sp. HMSC08A09
CGTTCGAGGGGTAGAGGGTACGACCGCGCGGACTACCCTACGAACGCGAGACCGGGCCTGCGACCCGTCCGGTCGATGAGAGGGGGCGGTGATGGCCGATGTGGTGGCGGGACTGGCCGTCTTCGGCGCGGTCATCGCCGTCGGTTGGCTGCTGGTGCGCACCCGCGCCGTGCCCGCTGACGCCGACGGGGTCCTCACCCGCGTCTGCTTCTTCGCCGCCACCCCGGCCCTCCTCGTGACCACGCTGAGCCGCGCCGACCTGACGGCGGTCCTCTCCCGCTCCACCGCCGTGGCCGTGGCCGCGGAGCTCACGGCCATCGTCTCGGCCTGGTGCCTCCACCGCCTCGTGCTGCGCCGCCCCACCGCCGAGGCCACCATCGGCGCGCTCGCCTCCGGCTACGTCAATGCCGCGAACCTGGGGATCCCGGTGGCCGTCCTCGTCTTGGGGGATGCGGCCACGATCGCCCCGATCCTCTTGCTCCAGCTCCTCGTGCTCACCCCGGCCACTTTCACCGTGCTCGACGCCGTCACCCGCCGCGGCAACCCGTCCCGCCTGGCGACCCTGACCGTCCCGCTGCGCAACCCGCTGCTGTGGGGTGTTGTGGCCGGGACTGCGGCGAACCTGGGAGGGGTGGACCTCAAGGAATGGGGAGGCGGCTACCCGGCCCAGGGCCTGGAGATGCTCGGGCGCGTCGCGGTGCCGCTCATGATGCTGGCCCTGGGGATGAGCCTGGCCGGGGCGCCCCGGCCCCTGCGCAATCTCGCCCCCGAGGAGGCGTCCCCGTCCCTGCAGGGCTCGCCGGCCCAGTCAGCCCGCCAGGGGAAGGACCGTCAGGGTCAGGAGCCGCCGGCGGCGGAGGCCGGATCGGAGGCGCACGCGGTCGACACCGCGGGAGGCCGACTTCCCCGGGTGGAGGAGGAGCCGGCGCACGGGGTGAGGTCGACGTCCCAGCGCGGCGCGGGTCGGCGCAGCGGCCTGTGGCTGGCGGTGGGTTGGAAGCTCGCCGTCATGCCGGGGCTGGCCGTCGTCGTCGGACTGGCGGCGGGACTCAGCGGAGGCCAGCTGCTCGCCCCGGTCGTCACCGCCGCCCTGCCCACGGCGCAGAACGTCTTCATGTACGCCTCGCGTTACGGGGCGGCCAAGGACCTGGCTCGGGATGCCGTCCTGCTGACGACGGCCGGATTCGTGCCCGTGGTCCTGCTGGCCGCTGCGCTCCTGCACTGAGCCCGCGGCTAGCACTGCCCGTCGCCGGTGTCGTCGGTGTCCGGCCCCTTGTCCGCGCGGTCGTAGCGTAAGCCGTCTGATCGAGGGGCCAGGGTGCTGTGTTGGCTCATGGCTTCTGGGAGTTTCGGGTGTCATGACATCTCAAGACGCCGGTGGGGTGGGGCTGCCGGGTGGGAGAGCTGCTGATTTGGCCTGTGGGAGGGGCTGGCCGGGTCACTGTGGTGGCTTACGGCGTTGTCTGGATGCACTGCACGAGGGCGGGGCGCTACTGGTCGAGGGCTGGGGGTACTGGGGGTAGGTGGGGCCTTCGTGCAGTACGCACAACCCTTGGCCAGTAGATCCCGACCCTCGTGGACTAGGCCGACTCGGGCAGACTCGGGGCAGGGTGGGCGTCCAACCATGATCACCGGGAGCCTGCGCAGACGTCAGCTAGGGAGTGGTGTAGGAGGCCCCATGGCGGAGGCGCCGGGCACTGCCGTAAGAACCCCGGACTCACTCCTGCGCGACCCGGTGTCCATAGCGCTGACATTGACGAGCCTGCCGTCGAAGTGCCCAGCGAGGATCGTTGGAATCCTGTGGTTTCTCTCGGTCGTGAAGCGCCGGTGCGCCCGTGATGTCAGCACCATGGACACCAGCGACCTGCCAGGCCTCTTCCCTGCCGGGCCCCTCAGGTCAGCTCGTCGCGAGTGGGAGGGTTGGCTCCGGCCCGCGAGACCGTGATGTCGGCGATGGCCGCGGCGTGGCGCACGATCCGCTCCAGGGTCGCGGCGTCCACCGCGCGCAGCGCCTCGCGCCGGTCCGCGCCCACGAGGTCCTCGCTCCACAGCGCGTCCTCCAGGCCGCCCATGAAGGAGTCGCCGGCGCCCACCGTGTCCGCCACCACGACGCTCGGGTCGGCGGGCACCTCGAGGCGCACCCCCGAGGCGGACAGGGCCAGGGCCCCCTGCTTGCCGCGCGTGACGACCACGATGGCCGCGCCCTTCTCCAGCCAGGAGCGCAGCACCGTCTCCAGGTCCGCGTCCTGGCCATAGAGCCAGGCGATGTCCTCATCGGAGCACTTGACCAGGTCCGACAGGCCCACCAGGCGCTCGACGACCTCACGGGCGTCCTCGGGCTCACCCATGAGCTGAGGCCGGGCATTGGGGTCATAGGCGATGGTGGAGGTGGTGCGGGTCTCGCGCAGCACCTGCTCCACGGTGGCGGCGCCGGGCGCCAGGATCGCTGCGATCGAGCCGGTGTGCACCAGCAGCGGCGCCTGCCCGTCGGGCAGTGTCGGGCGCGGCGGGTTCCAGTCCAGGTCGAAGACGTAGGTGGCAGCGCGGTCCTCCCCGATGGTGGCCTGCGCCGTGGAGGTGCGCGTCGCACCGTCGGCACCCGGGGCCAGACGAACCCCGGAGGCCTCCAGGTGGGAGCGCACCGCCTGACCGCGCTCATCGGTGCCGATCCAGCAGTGCAGCCCGGCGTCGCGGCCCAGGCGCGCCAGCCCCAGGGCGACGTTGGCAGGCGAGCCGCCGGGGATGTCCACGGGCTCCTGCCCGGGGTGGATGACGACATCAACTAGGGCCTCGCCGATGACGAGAGCGGATCCTGGGCGGCCGGGTGCGGACATGGGCGACTCCTTCGTGCAGGACCGGGGTCCGGTGGTGGTGAGCTGAGACGTGCGAGGGGTGGAGAGCTGGCCGGAGTGGTGGACCGGGAGAATGAGAAGAGGTGGTGAGAGGGACTCGGGCGGATGAGGAACGCGGCGGCGCCACACCGCCCGGAAGTGGCCGGCGCGCTGATCGATGCGCGTGGCCGGAGGCGAATGCCCACAGACTACCGATCCGGCGCCGCCCTCAGGGCTCATCTCGCCCAAGAATGTCCAAATCGGATACAAAGGGCTTTCAGTGCACAGGCCGCATGAATGAAAACCTTGGAATCATGCGGTTGTGTTCCGTCCGGATGAGAGCGACCCAAGCCTTTGTGTCCGATTTGGACATCCACGGCTCCTTCCGGGCTCCTGCTTCGACTGCCGGAGACGCTGGATGGGGGCACCACCGCCAGAAGGGCCCGGGCAACACCGTCAGTTCGCCGCGCAGGTGGGCGCATGCCAGGCCCCCGGACAAACGGCCACGTTGCCACGACGGTCGATTCGTTGCGCGTGCGGGCACGTGCCCGGCCTGGAACTGCTGGCCCGGCGGGTCATGCCCGGTCAGCCCCAGGTCGCGTCAGTCCTCAGGGTCCTCCTGCGCGACTGCGGCCAGGCGGGCGCGGGCCTCATCGAGCCAGGTCTGGCAGCGCTGAGCCAGGGCCTCGCCGCGCTCCCACAGCGCCAGGGAGTCCTCCAAAGGGACGGAGCCCGCCTCAAGACGCTGCACGACGGCCACCAGCTCCTCACGGGCCCGCTCATAACTGAGCGTGGCGACGTCCTCATTGGCACCGGACGCCCCGCCTGCGGCAGGGGCAGACGAGGCTGAAGACCCTGACGCCCCTGAGGAAGCAGAGTAGGGGCTGCTCTGGGGTGAGTACTCGTCTGGGTACTGGTCGGAGTATGGGCCGGGGTTCATCTCGGAGCTCACGCCCCGATTCTCGCACGGGCCGGCACGCGGGCAGAGCGGACAAGGCGGGCCAGGTGATGTCCTCGGCGCGAAAGTGCCCAGACCGACGCGTCAGGCCTGCGCTTTTATCCTGCTGCGTCGTTGGAGGTCGTTTCGTCGAGGAGCGTCAGCACTCCCTCCAAACCTGCCTGCGTCAGTGCCTCGCGGCCGGCCTCAGTGAGCTTCACTGCCCGGGTCCGCCCGATGCGCGCGATCCAGGCGCGATCGAACAGCACCCGCGTCAGTGCGGTCCCCAGCGGACCGCCGAGGTGGAACCGCCGCTCAGTGGAGTCCATGCACGCCTCCCCACGGGTATGATGCGGCTTCTCCATCCCCCAGGTAGCCAGGAGGTCCTTGCCGGAATCGGTCAGTCCCCACGAGGGATCCAGGTGACCGTGCTCCTGGAGCTGCTCGACCAGACTCACGCCGAGCCGTCCCGCCAGGTGGCGGTAGCAGGTACGGGCTGCCAGCAGCCGCCTGTTCGCCGTCCACGCGTTGAGACTGCGCGCCGTGGGCAGCACTGATGCCGCCATCACCCCCAGGGCCTCGATGACCCGAGCCGCCTCGGGCCCTGAGAGCGTGATGTAGCAGTGCCGCCCCTGCCGGACCCTCGTGACGAGACCGCGCGCCGCCAGCACGTCGACATGCTCGCTGGCCGTCGACCGTGCCACCCCGGCGTATGAGCCGAGCTCGCCCACCGTCCAGGCGCGGCCGTCCATGAGCGCAGCACACATGGCGGCCCGCGACGGGTCGGCCAGTGCCGCAGCCGTTCCGGCGACGTCGGGAACCGCCTCGGGGAAGAGACGATCGGGAAGCTGTGACATGCGGCCAGTATGCGCCCGCGCCGGTTCGGTCTGCGCCGAATGATTGCGGCTCTAGCCTGCCGGTGGCCGGCATCAAGCCGCAGGCGGGGCCAGAGGCGCAAGGAGACCACTCATGAACGGATACCGACGACGTGGCGCCCTCTTCGCGGCGCTGCTCGGATTCTTCATCGTCATGCTTGACACGACGGTCGTCAACGTGGCGCTGGCGCGGATCGGTGGGGACCTGGGCGCCCCGGTCACATCCCTGCAGTGGGTCGTTGACGCCTACGCCCTCACCTTCGCGGCCCTGCAGCTGTCGGCAGGGGCGGCCTGCGACCGGATGGGCGCAAGAAGCGTCCACCTGCTCGGCCTGGCGGTCTTCGGCCTGCTCTCGGCGGCCTGTGCCCTGGCCCCTGCCGGCGGCGCGCTCATCGCCTTCCGCGCGTTGCAGGGTGTCGGTGCCGCCGCGATCGTCCCGGCCTCCCTGGCAATGCTCTCCCTCATCCATGATCGCCCCACCGACCGGGCCCGAGCCATCGGCCTGTGGGGAGGAGCCGGTGGTGTCGCCGCGGCCGTCGGTCCGGTGGCCGGGGGACTGCTCGTGACCTTCACCGGCTGGAGGCTCGTGTTCTGGGTGAACCTTCCCCTCGTTGCAGCCGCCCTGTGGCTCACCGCCCGCTGCCTGCCCGCGCCGGAGACGCGGTCGCTGCGACGACGCGAAGGCGGCGACCTGCCCGGGCAGGTCCTCTCCGTCGCAGGGCTCGCGGCCGCCACCTACGGGATCATCGCCGCGGGCGAGCACGGGTGGAGCCCGCCCGTTGTCACCTCGACCCTTGCCGGACTGAGCCTGTTGGCGGCCTTCGTCCTGGTTGAACGGACCGCGAGCAGGCCGATGCTGCCGACGGCGGTCTTCTCCCGACCGCGTTTCGCCGTGGCCGCCGCGGTCGGGCTCGCGCTCAATACCGGATTCTTCGGCCAGCTCTTCGTCCTGGCCCTGTTCCTCCAGCGCTACCTGGGCTATGAGCCGTGGCTCGCCGGCCTGGCCCTGGCGCCGCAGGCGTGCAGCGCCGTCGTCGCCTCCCCGATGGGAGGCAGGATGACCGCCAGGATCGGGGCGTTTCCGACCATGCTGACCGGGCTGCTCACCGGGGCGGCCGGGTTCGCGGGGCTCGCTGTCGTCACGGCCTCGACGCCGTACCCGCTGGTGGCGGCCCTGACCTTCCTGGGCGGTTTCGGCACGGCACTGACCATGCCCGCCGCAACCTCGGCCGCCGTCGCCTCCGCGCCGGCGGGGTACACCGGCGTCGCCGGCAGCGTCATCAACGCTGCCCGGCAGACCGGCAGCGTCGTCGGTGTGGCCGTCCTTGGCAGCCTGATCGCTTCAGGCGACTTCCTGACCGGCTTCCACCGGGCGGTCGTCGGGGCGTCGGCCGTTTTCGCTGTGGCCGCGATCCCCGTCGCCGTCGTCGTCCTCAGGGCAGCCGGTCGCCCGGAGCGCGTGGACGCACCATAGGTCTCGACGACTGCGCCACGGTGCCGCCCGCGAGCTCTCGGGTACGTCCGCGGGAGCCCTGCGAGGCCATCAGCGTGCGCCGCCCCAGGGCCTCGCCGGCGTTCAGTCGATATCGGCGGGCCGGGGCTTGGTGGCGCCGACGACCTGGGCGACGAGCCGCCCCGAAGCCAGGACCCCCTCGATGAGGTCGCCCTTCTTGACATCCTCAGCGCTGGTGATGACCTTGCCGCCGGGAGTGCGCAGAATCGTGTAGCCGCGATCCAGGACCCCCTGCGGCGACAGCGCCGTCAGCCGGGCGCGGTCGGCGCGCAGATCCGCGGCCGCCAGCGACAGCCGATGCTCCACGGCCCGGCGCATCCTGTCGCGGGCCTGACCCAGCTCGATCACCCGGTCGCGCACGATCAAGGTGGGGTCGGCCATGACCGGCCGGGCCCGCAACTGGTCCAGGGCCGCCTGCTCGGCGTCCAGCCGCGAGGCGAGCACGCTGCGCAGGCGCTCGCGGGCCGAGTCCAGACCCACGGTCTCCTGGGCGAGGTCGGGGACGATCCGGCGGGCGGCGTCGGTGGGGGTGGAGGCCCGGTAGTCCGCCACCAGGTCCAGCAGGGGACAGTCGGTCTCGTGGCCGATCGCCGAGACCAGCGGCGTGCGGCAGGCGGCCGCGGCGCGCACGAGCCCCTCATCGGAGAAGGGCAGCAGGTCCTCGACGGCGCCGCCCCCGCGGGCCACGACGATGACGTCGATCTGCGCATCGGTGTCGAGCTCCTGGATGGCCCGGGTGACCTCGCCGACGGCGCGCGCCCCCTGGACGGCGACCTCGCGTACCTCGAAGGGCAGGCCGGGCCAGCGCAGGCGGGCGTTGACCAGCACGTCGTCCTTGGCCTTGGCCTGGCGTCCGCACACGAGGCCCACCTTGCGCGGCAGGAAGGGCAGGGGCCGTTTGCACTCGGCGTCGAACAGGCCCTCGGCGGCCAGGATGCGGCGCAGCTGCTCGATGCGCGCTAGCAGGTCGCCGACGCCGACGGGCCGGATGTCGTCGGCCTGCAGCTGGAGCGAGCCCCGCTTGGCCCAGAAGGTGGGCTTGGCGCGCACCACCACGCGGGCTCCTTCGCCGAGCTCGGCGCCGGTGCGCGCCAGGACGGCGTCGAGGACCCGGGCGTAGATGGATACCGACATGGAGATATCGGCGTCCGTGTCCCTCAGGGTGAGGAAGGCCATGCCGGCGCCGGGGCGGCGGTTGAGCTGGATGACCTGCCCCTCCACCCACACCTGGCTCATGCGGGCCACGTACTGGTCGATCTTGGAGGACAGCAGCCTCAGCGGCCACGGGTTCTCCGCGGTGGTGAGGTTCGCTCGCGGCGCCAGCTCCCGGGGGCCGTCGGGGCTGCCGGAGTTGCCGGGGCCGCCGCCCGCGTCGAGACCGGACGCACGGCCGGCACCGGGGGCGGGCTGCGGGCTGGGCTGGGAGGGGCTCTGGCCTGTCACATGCACCACTGTGCCACGTCCACCACTGGGGACCTGGGTCCCACTGTGGCACAGTGGTGACCGTGACGACCATCGAGCTCTCCAGTGAGCACACCGACGCTGCGGCCCCCTCTCCCAAGGGCGGCAAGCGGATCCTCATGGCCTCCCCGCGCGGCTACTGCGCCGGCGTGGACCGCGCGGTCGACGCCGTGGAGCAGGCCCTGGCCCACTACGGGGCGCCGATCTACGTGCGCAAGGAGATCGTCCACAACAAGTACGTCGTGGAGACCCTCTCCAAGCGCGGCGCCATCTTCGTCTCCGAGACCGACGAGGTGCCGGTGGGGGCCCGCGTCGTCTTCTCCGCGCACGGCGTCTCCCCGGCCGTCCACGCCGAGGCCGCCGAGCGCCGGCTGGACACGATTGACGCGACCTGCCCGCTGGTGACCAAGGTGCACAAGCAGGCGGTGCGCTTTGCGGACAAGGACTACGACATCATCCTCGTGGGCCACACCGGCCACGAGGAGGTCGAGGGCACCCAGGGCGAGGCCCCCGACCACATTCAGGTCGTCAACGGCCCCCACGAGGTGGACCAGGTCGAGGTGCGCGACCCCTCCAAGGTCGTGTGGATCAGCCAGACCACCCTGAGTGTCGACGAGACCCTGGAGACGGTGCGCCTGCTGCGCGAGCGCTTCCCGGAGATGATCGACCCGCCCGGCGAGGACATCTGCTACGCCACCCAGAACCGTCAGGCCGCGGTCAAGAAGATCGCCCCGAGGGTGGACCTCATGATTGTGGTCGGCTCCGGCAACTCCTCGAACTCGGTACGCCTCAAGGAGGTGGCCCTTGAGGCCGGTGCGGGCGCCGCCCACCGGGTGGACTTCGCCAGCGAGATCGACCCGTCCTGGTTCGACGGCGTCGAGACGGTCGGCCTGACCTCGGGCGCCTCGGTACCGGAGATCCTGGTGCGCGAGGTGGTCGAGCGCCTGGCCGAGCTCGGCTTCGACGACGTCGAGGAGGTGCGCACCACCACGGAGAAGATCTCCTTCTCCCTGCCCAAGAACCTGCGCGCCGACCTCATGGCGGCCCAGGGGGCCGCCTCGGCGCACAAGCGCCGCGAGCCGGCCGCCGACCACACCTGCTGAGGCTGCGCCGCCCACCCCTTCCGCCCCGGCCGCGGGCCGACGATAGGGCCGTCCGCAGGGCCGGCCGTGAGCGTCAGCACACGACCGGCTGCGTGAGACAGGCCGAAGGTGAACGCCGGGTTGCATGCGTGACGGTTACCCTCGGTCGGGTGACACATTCTCATGACGAGTCGGCCCCCAGTGGCCCTGCCCCCGCCGCGTCGGACGGGCGGTCCGCTGCCGACGGCACCGGCAGCTCCGACAGTGCTGACAGTGCTGACCCCGTAACCTCCGCAGACCCCGTGGGCGCGGGGGTCTCCGGCGCCTCCGGCCAGGTCTCCAACGAGGCCCTCGAGGAGGACGGCGGGCTGCACCGGAGCCTGACCAGCAGGCACATGCAGATGATCGCCATCGGCGGCGCCATCGGCACGGGGCTGTTCGTGGCCTCGGGCGCCACGGTCTCCACGGCCGGCCCGGGCGGCGCCCTGGTCGCCTACGCGGCCATCGGCCTCATGGTGCTGCTGCTCATGCAGTCCCTGGGCGAGATGACGGCGCACATGCCGGTGGCCGGCTCCTTCCAGACCTATGCCACCCGGTTCGTCAGCCCCTCCTTCGGCTTCGCCATGGGCTGGAACTACTGGTTCAACTGGGCGATTACGGTGGCGGCCGAGCTGGTGGCCGCCGGAATCGTCATGGGCTACTGGTTGCCGGGGGTGCCTTCATGGATCTGGGCGGCACTGTTCCTGACCCTGTTGACGACGCTCAACGCCCTGTCCGCCCGCGCCTTCGGGGAGGGGGAGTTCTGGCTGTCGGCCATCAAGGTGGTGACGGTCATCGTCTTCCTCGTGGCGGGGCTGGCCATGATCGCCGGCATCATCGGTGGGACGTCCCCGGGCTTCAGCAACTGGGTCGTCAAGGACGCGCCCTTCCACGGCGGGATGCTGGCCATTGTGTCGGTGTTCATGGTGGCCGGGTTCTCCTTCCAGGGCACCGAGCTGGTGGGCGTGGCGGCCGGTGAGGCCCGCAACCCGCGCCGGGACGTGCCCAAGGCCATCCACACGGTGTTCTGGCGGATCATGATCTTCTACATCGGGGCGATCACGGTCATCGGCTTCCTCATCGCCTTCAACGATAGCCGACTGCTGCACACCGAGACCGAGGACGTGGCCTACTCGCCCTTCACCCTGGTTTTCGAGCGGGCGGGGATCGGGATCGCGGCGGCCCTCATGAATGCCGTCATCCTCACCGCGGTGCTCAGCGCCGGCAACTCCGGCCTGTACGCCTCGACCCGCATGCTCCACTCGATGGCCCTGCAGGGGCAGGCGCCGGCCTGGTTCTCCTACGTCAACCGCCACGGGGTCCCGGTGCGGGCCCTGGGGGCGACGGCGCTGGTGGGGGCGGCCGGCTTCCTGACCGCGGTGGTGGGGCAGAACACCGCCTACGCCTGGCTGGTCAACGTCTCCGCCCTGTGCGGGTTCATCGTGTGGCTGGGGATCGCCGCATGCCACTTCCGCTTCCGGCGCGCCTACGTGCTCCAGGGCAATGACCCGGCCGACCTGCCCTACCAGGCGCCCTGGTTCCCGCTGGGGCCGGTCCTGGCCTTCACCCTGTGCGCCCTGGTGATCCTCGGCCAGAACTACGAGGCGGTCTTCAAGGGCCAGCTGGTGGAGGTGCTCTCCTCCTACATCGGCCTGCCGGTCTTCGGGGCTATCTGGCTGGGGCACCGCCTGGTGACCGGGTCGCGCATGGTCCGCCTGGAGGAGGCCGACGTCTCCGGCGCCGTCGTTCGCGAGCGCAGCTGAGCCTGGCTGAGCCCCGCGTTCGCTGGGCTCACCCCCTGTACCCCATGACCGACGTCGGGGCACCGATCATCTGACCGGTGCCCCGACGTCGTCTCGTGCTGGAACCTGCACGAGGCTGGTCTGCTGTGGGCTGGGCGCCTACAGCAGGGACTGGACCCGTACCGTGACCTGAGGCGCGCTCTGCTCCCTGACGTCGGAGGCGCCGGAGTCCTCCCGGGCCTTGGAGGCATCGCCGGACTCGCCCGCCTGGGACAGGGATCGGATGATGGTCTCCTGGACGTCGCGCACGATGTCCTTGACGGGCCGCGAGCCGTCGATACCGATCTCGATGACGGCCCGGCTCGAGCCCTCCTCGACGATCACTCCGAAGCGGGCCTGCTGAGGATCCTGCTGGCGCATGCGGCTGCCGATCGTCCTCAACGTGCTGCCGATCCCCGGCTCGATTGCTCGGACGCCGGGGACAGCAGTGACCAGGTGGGCCAGCTCGGCCGCTGAGAGGTTAGTCGTCATCGTGGAGATCCTCGATGTGGACGTTGACGGTTGGGGACACCCCAAGGTTCTCATGGCAGGCGGCTCGAACGGCGTCGCGCACCTGCTGGCCGAGCTGCGGCAGGCTGTCCACGCTGAGGTGGGCGGAGATCCGGCAGGAGATGATCTGCGGAACCCCCAGGCCGCGGTGTCCCTCGCTCGAGGGCGCGTGCTCGCAGGTCGAGCGCAGGGCGCGGGCCCCAGGCACGCCGTCCACGGTGCGTCGGATGAGCGCCCGCAGCGAGAACTCGGACATGCTGTACGGCCCCAGGTCGGTCGCGGGCATCTCCACCTGGGCGCCGTGACGGGTCTCGGCGAGGATGGCGTCCATCAGGTGGCGCTTGGGCATGACCGAGGCGCTGGCCTGAGACTCCAGCCGGTCCCACTCCTCGTGCAGGGAGGCGATCCGACGCTGGTACTCGCGCGTGTCGGCGTCGTCCTGCTCATGGGACCGGGCGAAAGAACTGGCCGACGCCGTCGCGCGTCGGACGCTGTGTGAGAGCTGGTTGACGGTGCTCATGCCCACTCCTTCATCTGGCGCATGACGAGGGAGCGGGCGCGTGCCAGCCTCCCTCGGACGGTGGACTCGGTCAGGTTCAGGGTCTGGGCGATCTCTTCGTAGGACATGTCGTCGACCTCTCGGAGTACCCAGACGATGCGCAGCTCGGGCTGCACGGAGGCCAACAGGTCGGCCAGCGCCTCGATCTGGGCGTTGACCTCACTGGACTCGGCCGGGTCAGCGGTGCTGCTCGACGTCGTCTCCGCCATGGCGCTCGCGGTCTCCAGGTCCTCGGCGTCGTAGGCGTCGGTGGCCCGGCGCTGACGCTTGCGCGCCATGCTGGTGGCCTTGTTGGTGCAGATCCGCATGAGCCAGCCTCGGAAGGCGGCGGGCTCCCTGACGAGGTGAAGACTGCGCCAGGCCTGGATGAGGGTGTCCTGGACGATGTCCTCACTGTCGTGACGGTTGCGCACGATCATGTATGCGGTGCGGAACAGGCGCCCCTGGTAACGCTCGACGAGTTGCTCGAAGGCGTTGATGTCCCCGTCCTGGGCGCGCAGGACCAGGCAGCGGTCCTTGTCGGGCGACGCGCCGGACGAGGCGCTCGGTTGTGCGGCGTGGTCTGGACGCGGGCGAGGCGCCGCCGTGGCCTCGTCCTGCGTCTCACGCGCCATCGCCGTTCCCGATGGTCTTGGGCGAGTGCTTCCCCGTGACGGTCTGCGAGACGCTGCGCTTGCTCGTGGAGCGCTCCAGCCCTACCAGGACGTCGATCTGCCGGGGGCGCGTGCCCAGGGACGTGGTCACGTCATCCTCGAGCCGGCCCCTGAGCTCCGCCACGGCCCATGCGACCTCGCAGTCCTGGGACACGGTGGCGTCCGCCTGCACCCACAGGCTGCTCGGGGAACCGGTGACCCACACGGCGCACTGCTCCACCCCGGGAACGTCCTCCGCCCGCTCGGACAGGGCCTGTGACAGGACCTCGGGGGCAACGGTGGCCATGAGGACGCCCTCGGAGTCGCTGAACCTCAGGGGAGAGGCGGCCGCCTTGCGGGGGATCTGCATGGAGAGCAGGACCAGTCCGGCGATGACGGCGAGCACGGAGACCAGCGCGGCCACCGGCAGGAGCCAGTGCGCCTGGGGCGCGATGAGGCTGCCCACTCGGTCCTGCGCCGTGGCCAGGTAGGGGGCGGCATCGGGCCAGGACCGACCGGCACCGAGGCCGGAGGCCAGGACCCAGGATGACGCTGCCGCGATGAGAAGCCCGCAGCCGGCCAGGGCCGTCCGGTTGAGGACACCAGAAACTGAACGCATGGTCGTATCTCCTTCAGCTCGTGCGCTTGATCCGCACGCGGCTGCGCGTGATGCCCGCGGGCTGGAGCGTCTCCAGGGCCTCGTCGGTCGTCTTACGGGCGGCTTCCTGCACCGGCTCGAGGTCGTCCAGGACACTGAGGACGACGACGTCGACCCGGGAGCGACGGGTGGTGACGGTGGCGGAGTGGACGCCGCCGATCTGCTCGACCTGGTTCCTCACCAGGGTGGCCAGGTCACGGCGCCTCACCGCGGTCTGGCCCGGGACGGTGTCGGGGAGGAGCGTGACGCGCTCGGGCAGCCCAGGCCACAGGGCCGCGAGGATCATGGCCAGGGCGCAGGCTGCGGCGATCCCGGCGGCGACGAGCACCGCGACGGAGCCGAGGGCGGAGGAGCCAATGGTGCCGAGCGTGGTGATGGTGCGGTCCGGCCAGGTGCCGGTGACAATCCGGTGCCCCGCCAGCCAGGCCCCCAGGCCTCCGGCCGTGAGCAGCAGCAGTGCCAGGAGGACACTGGGCGTGCTGCGAGAGGGGCGACGAATGAGTTTCGGGACGGGTGTTCTCATTTCAGGCTCTTCCTGACGTGGCTGCTCGGATTGAGCCAGGAGATCTCGATGGCGATCTTGCCGACGCTCAGCCCGGTGAGGTGCTCGACGCGGCCGCGCACGTGGGCGCGCAGATCGTCAACGGTGGAGGACAGTGGCGTGGGAAAGACCAGGCCGAGGTCCAGGTGAAGGACGGCGACCCGCCCGTAGAGCTCGCACTGGGCCTCCGGCCGGGAGGCGAAGTTGCGGCGGGCGCCGATTCCCAGGAGCCCCCCGGCGTTGGAGCCGACGTTGCCGGTCTCATAGGCGGCCTGGGCGGCGATCTGGGCGACGACCTTGGCCGGAATGGTGGTGGTGCCGCGCTGCTCCCAGGAGGACGCCTCGCCCTGGGAGGGTCCCGGCTGCGTGATGGCGGGCTGGGTGGCGGTCGCCATCGTCACTTCTTTCGCCGATCCAGGATGCTGTGGACATCGACCCGGCCCTCCAGGTAGAGACCCACCCCCAGTCCGGCCGCTCCGCACAGGGCCACCAGGACGAAGTCGGCGAAAGAGCCGAAGGCGAGAATGGTGCCAAGGAACAGGCCCACCAGGAGGGCCAGGTACGTTGTCTTCATTGAGAGCTCCTCAGATCAGGGCGTCAGGATGGGTCACTTGAGGTCGGCGGCCTCGGAGCTGCCGGAGTCGTCGTCGGGCAGGTGGACGTCGGTGACGTTGATGTTGACCTCAACGACCTCCAGGCCGGTAGTGCCCTCGATCTGCTCGATGATGTTGCGGCGGATGGCGTCGGAGACCTCCACGATGGAGACGCCGTACTCCACCACCACGGTGACCTCGACGGCGGCCTG
This sequence comes from Actinomyces sp. HMSC08A09, assembly GCF_001807465.1. NCBI lineage: Bacteria > Bacillati > Actinomycetota > Actinomycetes > Actinomycetales > Actinomycetaceae > Actinomyces > Actinomyces sp. HMSC08A09. The sequence goes on from NZ_KV789135.1 coordinate 27,148, forward strand.
GGTCTCGCCCTTCTGGACACTGATGCCGCCGGCGACGTTGGTCTGGGCGTTGGGGATGCGGTCGGTCACGGCGCTGAAGGCGCGGCGAACGGCGTTGCCCATGTCGTAGACGCCGGGCACCTCACGAGCAGCCATACCGGCGATCTTGGCGACGACGTTCTCCTCGATGGTGGTCACGCCGTGCGAGGTCTGGAGGGGGCCGCGGGGGGTCTTGTCCTCCTCGGCCTGCTCGTTGCGCTCGCGCTGCTGACCGGTCTGGGGGATGGCGTTGTTGCTCATAGGAGCCTCTTTCATTGATCCGTGAATGGATAGTGACGGGATGTGTGGTGCGCGGCCCAGCAGCTGGTCCGTCACGGCGCCTCGGTGGCTGCCAGGCCGGCTCGTATGAGTGGCCGACGTGACTGACTGGTGTTGCTACCCGTCATGATTGCCGCGCTGTAGGTAGGACGCCGCGGGCAGGGGAATCCTCACGGCCCCAACCCATGGCTTGTGTCACAAAAGTCGAAGCGGGTTCTGTGGAGGCGGTGGCTGCCTCCGCAGAACCCGCTTCAGGGCGTTAGAGGGCTACTTGCGGCCGGTGACGCCCAGGTAGACGGAGATCGCCACGATGGCGGCGACGAGGGACAGGGCCCAGCGGATCCAGTCGATGCCGTTGGTGTGGGCGACGCCGAAGAGGCTGGCGACCGCGCCTCCGACGAGTGCGCCCACGGCGCCCAGCACGATGGTCCACAGGACTGAGATGTTCTGCTCGCCCCGCATGACGAGGCGGGCGAGGGCGCCGAGCACGGCACCGGCGATAATCATTCCGATGAATGACAGCATGATGTCTTCCTCCGAGAAGGTCCGATGAGGGGAGGCATCCGCCCACCGGGTATGGAAACGTTCTGGCAGCGTGTCAGCCAGTCATGAGATGGCAGGCAACGCTGCCTGATAGACGCCATGGAAGCGTCAATCGTCACAAGCCGGGAGTGTGGCGTGCATTACGTCGTTGTGGGGGCGGGGTGCTCTTCGGCGGTGAGCTCGGGTGCGGTGAAGGTGCGCACCTGGGCGGCGTCGGCACTGATGAGCGTGGGGGAGTCCACCTGCTCCCCGAGCGTCTCCAGGGACCGGGCGGTCACCAGGAGCCGGTTCTCCATGGAGCCGACCGCCTTGTTGTAGGCGGTGACGCTGCGCCGCAGCGCCCCACCGAGGGCGTCGAGGTGACCGGCGACGGTCCCCAGGCGCTCGTAGAGGGTGCGGCCGAGCTCCAGCAGCTCGCGGGCGTCGTCGTTGACGGCGCTGCGGGCCCAGGCCGTGGCGCAGGTGCGCAGCAGGGTCAGCAGCGACACGGGTGAGGCCAGGGCGACGCCGCGCCCCAGCGCGTGCTCCAGGAGCGCGGGGTCCGCCTCCAGGGCGGCCGAGAGCACCGCCTCCGCCGGGACGAAGAGGACCACGAGCTCGGGGGAGTCCCTCAGGGCCCGGTCGTAGCGGCGCGCGGCGAGCTGGTCGACGTGCCCGCGCAGCGCCCTGGCGTGAGCCTCCAGAAGCTGACTGCGCCGCTGCTCGTCCTCGGGGCCGGTGCCCTGGACGGCGGTGGCCGCCAGGTAGGAGTCCATGGGCGCCTTGGCGTCCACGGCCAGGTAGCCCTCCCCGGGCAGGTGGACGACGACGTCGGGCCGGGAGCGGCCGGCAGCACCCTCACCTGCGGCTGAGCCCGCCGAGCCCGCCGAGCCCGCTGTGCCCACTGCGTCCGGTGCGCCGGCCGGGCCACCGCGCCGCTGGACCAGCGACCCGATGGTGCGCTGCTCGGAGAAGTCCACGTGCCGCATCATCCCGGAGGCCTCTAGGACCCGGGCCAGCTCGACCTCACCCCACATGCCGCGCGCTGAGCGTGAGCGCAGCGCCCCCTCCAAGGATGCCGTGGAGCGGGCCAGGTCCTGCTCGCGCAGGGCGGTGGCCCTCAGCTGCTCGGCCAGGGCCGCGTGCTGCTCCGCCCGCTGCTTCTCCAAGGACTCCACCCGGGCCCCCACCTGCTCCAGCTGGCTGCGCACGGGTGCGAGCGCCCGCAGCACGGAGCCGTCCCGCTCGGCGCGCTCCTCGGCCACCTGGGTACGCGAGGACAACTCCTCGGCCCGGGCCTGCCACTGGGCGGCCTGCGCCCGCAGCTCGGCTACCTGCTCGCCCTCGGACTGGTGCGTGGTGGTGCGCCGGGCGAGCGCACCGAGGTAGCCGATGACCGCGCCGATCGCTAAGCCGACGAGGAGCAGCAGGATGGGAAGCAGGACCGCTGAGGAACTCATGAACCGATGGTGCCCCAGAGGTGCGACATCTATTCGGAGCCCTTAAGCCCCACGGAGCCCCGCCGGCGCAGATCGCCCCGCCTGGCTGGTTCGGCCGGCCCGTCCGCCCGCCGAACGGACCGGCCCTGCCCTGACCCGCCGATCCGGCCCTCCCGCCTGCTCGCCGATCCGGCCCACCGGCCCGCTGCTGCGGCGTCGTCGGACATATTTCTCCCGGGCATGTACCAACCGACCGTTCGGACCTGGGGCAACAGTCCTGGGGCCTGCCCGATCCTGCCTACGGCGGAGGAGAGGAGACCAAGAGCACGGTCCTTCTACGACTCCTGGATGATGGGTATTTGGGTAGGTGGTGCCATGCTTATCGGACGTGAGCCTCTTGCGCAGCATCCCGCTGACCAGCCTGCGAACGATCGCAGTCGTGCTGGTCCTTGCCGTTCTGACCACCATCGTCGCCGCGGTCCTTCTGCCGCGAACTGTTCCGGCCACCACGCGCGCCAGCAGCGCGGACAGTCCCACCCGACTCGCCCGCCCCACGCTGCGCACGGCGCTGCGGGCCGTGGGCCGCTACACGGCGCGCACCGTCATGGTGAGTGTGCCGGTGGTGCTCGTCATCGTGCTTGGGGGCCTGCTCATCAACCGGCCCATGCACTACGTGCGCAACGTCGGCGACGTCGTCAAAGCCCTGACCCCTCGCACCCAGGTCACCTCGCGCATCGCGCCCCTGCCGCAGGCATCCGCCTACGATGCCGTCCCGGCCGCGACCTGGAAGGCTTCCTTCCACGACGTCGGCGACGGCTCGAAGGAGGCCACCTGGACCGGCCCGGTCAGCGGCATCAAGCTGCCGGTGCGCGTCGTCCTGCCGGCGGGCTACCGGCCCGACGACGGCCGCACCTACAACGTCCTCGAGGGGCTCCACGGCTGGGTCGGCTCCCCGCAGTCCATGGTGACGGGCATCGCCTCACCTCAGCGGCTCCAGGAGGCGATCGACGCCGGCCGCATCCCGCCGTCGATCCTGGTGTTCCCCTCGCTCAACGTGGACGGCGGCCAGCCCGACTGCGTCAACATCGCCGGTCGCCCGGCCGTGGGGACCTGGACCGCGGAGGAGATTCCCCGCATGATCCAGGCGACCTTCCCCAACGTCACCACACAGCGGGCCGGCTGGATGATTATGGGGATCTCTGCGGGAGCCTACTGCGCGGCCCGCACCGCCTACGACGTCCCGCAGCGCTTCGGCGCGGTGGGGGTCATGTCCTCCTACGACCTGCCCGGTGAGGGCTCGCTGGCGCACAGCGGCAAGACGCTCCAGGCGCAGAACGGGCTGTCCACCATGCTGGGGAAGCGCAAGCCCGACGGCATGCGCTTCTACGTCCTGGGGGCGCAGGACGACTCCTCCGGTGCGGCCCGGGCCGCCTGGCTCATGGATGACGCGGTGCGCAAGCCGGACTCGTTGACGGTGGACACCCCGGCCTCGGGCGGGCACTCCTGGACCCTGTGGAACAACTACTTCCCGTCGCTGCTGACATGGTGGGGCTCGGACCCGGCCGTGTTCAAGGCGGCCGGCGTGACGGCGCCCCAGGGCGATACCTGGGCCAAGGCCACCGCCGCCGGCGTGAAGCCCCTGTCGGAGACGCCCAAGGACCAGCGCGTGGTGGGGTCGGTCTCGCCGGTGCGCGCCATGCCTTTCGAGATCAACGGTCTGGGCACGATCATCGTGGCCGTGGTCGCCTCGCTGGGGGCGCTGGGGGTGGTCATGTTCTGGTCGCCTCGCTGGGGCCGACGGCGCGAGGGCGGCAAGCGGTCGGTGGCGCGGCTGGGCGGCGCGATCCTGGGGCGCGTCGTGGTGATCCTAGTGGCTGCGGGTCTGGTCGCGGTGACGGCCGGGATCGGGGCCAACGCCAGCGGGGGCTTCTACACCTCGTGGCGTGACCTGCGGGCCTCGGTCCGGGTGAACGAGAGAGCCGGTAAGTAAGCGGGGTGCCGACGGCGTGCCCCGGCCTCGGGGGCGCCGTCGGGGCGCACAGTGTCACAGGGGCCGTCTAAACTCTGCTGCGTGGCACTTACCATCGGAATCGTCGGACTGCCCAACGTCGGCAAGTCCACCCTGTTCAATGCTCTGACCCGCGCGACCGTCCTGGCCGCCAACTACCCGTTCGCGACCATTGAGCCGAACGTGGGGGTTGTGCCCCTGCCGGATGCGCGCCTGGACAAGCTCGCCGAGCTGTTCCACTCCGCGAGGGTGGTGCCGGCGACGGTCTCCTTCGTGGACATCGCCGGGATCGTGCGCGGCGCCAGCGAGGGGGAAGGGCTGGGCAACCAGTTCCTGGCCAACATCCGCGAGGCGGACGCCATCTGCATGGTGACGCGCGCCTTCGAGGACCCGGACGTGGTCCACGTGGATGGGAAGGTGGAGCCTGCCGGGGACATCGAGACGATCAGCACCGAGCTGGTGCTGGCGGATATGCAGACCCTGGAGAAGGCGATCCCGCGCCTGGAGAAGGAGGTGCGGGGCAAGAAGACGGAGCCGGTGGTGCTGGAGACGGCGCAGTCGGCCCTCAAGGTCCTGGAGGAGGGGACGCTGCTGTCCGCTGGGGCCGAGGCGGCTGGGATTGATGCGGAGGTGCTCAAGACCTTCCAGCTCATGACCACCAAGCCGTTCATCTATGTGTTCAACATGGACGACGCCGGGATGAACGACGAGGCCCGCCAGGCCGAGCTGCGCGAGCTGGTGGCGCCTGCGGAGGCGATCTTCCTGGACGCCCAGTTCGAGGCTGAGCTGGTGGAGCTGGAGCCGGAGGAGGCGGCGGAGATGCTGCACGACAACGGGCAGGAGGAGTCCGGCCTGGACAAGCTGGCCCGGGTTGGGTTCGACACGCTGGGGTTGCAGACGTACCTGACGGCGGGGGAGAAGGAGTCCCGTGCGTGGACGATCCGCAAGGGCGCGACGGCGCCGCAGGCGGCCGGTGTTATTCATACGGACTTCGAGCGAGGCTTTATCAAGGCCGAGATCGTGAGTTACGATGACCTGGTCCAGTACGGCAGCGTTGCCGGAGCCCGCGCTCACGGCCGAGTGCGCATGGAAGGAAAGGACTACGTCATGGCAGACGGTGATGTCGTGGAGTTTAGGTTTAATGTGTGAAAACGCGAAAAATATTTTGTAGTTTATGGATACTGTTTTGATGGCATTTGTGCAATCTGTCGACGTGGTCACGCTAGTCGTTAATGTAGCTGATTTTGTGTCTAGATGTGCGTGAAAGACGTCGAACTGAAGCGAGTTCGGGGCGTTCTCCTTATTTAAAGGATAGGGTGTTTTGTAAAATATGCGATGTTATCGTTGATAACAGTCGACTATTATGTTTCCATAACCATACTGCCTGACGGCACACGCTTGAATTAATGAGTAACTGGAGATGACCTATACCGCCTAATGTGGGCTCTCGATTTGCTTGGAAAGTTTTGTGATCGAAAGGAATGTCAAATGAATTCGAACATAAAGGATGTTCTGGATGTTGTGTTTTCTGGAATTGCGGCGCTGTCGACAGCGGCGGCAGTCATTGTTGCCTTATATCAGGCAAACCGGGGGGAACAGCTTAATCGGAAAATTGTGCGTATGATGATTGCTAATGATATCAAGGATGATTTCCAAGAGCAAATGACTAGAGCCTGGCAGGTTCGGAGCGACCTTAATGATCTCACAAATTACAGTGATCAAAGCGGTGGCGAACATGAACTGATCGAGGCGCAAGCGAAGATCGACAAGCAGTGTTCACAAATAGTAGCGGCATTGAAAGGGGTTCTGGGAAGATTTGATAAAGAAACATCTGTTGACTCGTTTAAAGTCATTGAAGGCGTATTGTATGGGGTTGCCTATTTCAGTGAAGTAATAGTTGAGGCCAAAACAAAACCCTTGTCAAACTGGGTATTTAAGGGCAGCGATGTCGATGAAGCCAGGTTAGATTTAGTGCAAAGTTGGTTTACGCACGTCATCGACATTTACAGTGTGTATGGAGGCGAGTTGGGTGAGGAATTAACTGATAGGATCCTTACTCGGAGTGCATTTCCGGGAAAGTATGGTGACGACCTAATATCTGTAAATATGACCGACGCTGAAATCGCGCGGGTGCTTCGGAGCGCTTTTGGTGTTGATGTCGATGCCTATGGTGCAGCAGTTAAACGTTGGCTCCAACTCCGGGTGTTGTGGGAATATCATGCGTTGGTGTTGTTGAGTTCGTCTCGTTTTACAAACTGGAGTTTCGATATAAAACATGCATCTAGTTTAGAGCGGTCGATGCTATTTAATTCACTATTAGGACATCTCTTGAGTAAAACATTGGAATACTCTAAGGAAGACTTCGATGTGGCTTTCGAGAAATATGGTGACAACTAGAGCAATTCGTTAGCCGCTCTACAATAGAATTGGTTAACGTTAAGGGGCTCTTCGTGTTTGAGGGTGTTGTAGGTGGGGCTTGTCGTCTGGTTTAGGTGGTTGTTGTCAGGTGGTCTTTGAGGCGTCCGGTGTGAATGAGGCTGCGGATGGTGTAGTGCGTGAGGTTGCGGAATCCCAGGGCGATGCCGCGTAGGTGCTCCAGGCGCCCGTTGATCGCCTGGCGTGGGGCCGTTGGAGGTACGGGGGCGGTCGAAGTAGGCCAGAATGTCCTGGCTGCGGTTGGTCAGGGTTCTGGCCAGTGTCTGGTTCTCCTCGAGCCCGTCTGGGATGGTCTGTTTCAGGGAGTCGATGAGCTGTTGCGTCAGGTACTTTCCCAGACCCGGGTCCTCGGTGCGGTAGGCCTGGATGAGGCGCTGGTAGACGCCCCAGGCGGCCTGGACCGCAGCGTGGCGATCATCAGCGAAGAGGGTCTCGAGACGCTCGGTCTGGGCGTCGGTGAGTAGGCCGGCCCCGGTGTGCAGGGTGCGCCGGGCCCGGTAGAGCCGGTCACCCGCTCGGCCCCGCCGGCCTGTGATCGCTCGTTGGATGCGGCGGCGGCGCTGGTCGAGCTTGTCTCCTGTTAGGGATACGACGTGAAAGGGATCCATGACCGCCCGGGCCTGTGGGAGCTCCTCGCCGGCGGCGCTCTTGAACCCGGTGAAGCCGTCCATGGCTACCACCTCGACCCGCCCGCGCCAGGACTCGTCCCGAGCTGCGAGCCAGGTTTTGAGGACCTTCTTGGACCGGCCCGGGACCACGTCCAGAAGCCGGGCCGGACCACTGCGGTCGCGCACGGGGGTCAGGTCGATGATGACGGTGACATAGCGGTCGCCTCGCCTGGTGTGGCGCCATACGTGCTCGTCGACGCCGAGGACCTCCACGCCATCGAAGCGGTGGGGATCGTCTAACAGCGTGGCCTGAGCGCTTGTCAGGATCGTGTTGTTGGCGGTGTGCCAGGAGATCCCCAGGGCGGCTGCCACCCGGGAGACCGACATGCACTCCAGGGCAAGGGCCCGCAGCCCCCACTCGACCGCCGCGTGGGTCAGCCGCGCCCGTGGCTGAGCCAGGGCCGAGGTGTCCTGTCTCCACACCCGGCGGCAGTGGGTGCAGGCGAAGCGCCGCAGGCGCACCACCAGCTGCGTGGGCCTCCACCCCACCGGCACGTGGGCCAGGCGCCGGGCCACCGTCCCGCGAGCCTGCCCCTGCGCCCCGCAGGCTCTGCAGAAGGGGTCCTCGAACCCGATCGGCATACGGCACTCGATCACCGCGCGCTTGGCTGTGAGGTGCTGGCCCACCGCGGTCAGTCCCAGGGCGTCCAGG